>NZ_JBXAXW010000006.1:0-91346 GCF_056781975.1 Dellaglioa sp. CoH-57-MRSF-19 | reverse complement strand
TTGATTTGTCGAAAATTTGTTCAGTTTTCAAAGATCTACTTGGTTGCTTTTGACAACTTTTATATCATATCAACCACATCATGATTTGTCAAGAATTTTTTGAATAAATATTCATTTCTTCTTGCCGTATCAATCAGCTTTATTAATATACCATCTGGTATATCTCATGTCAACACTTTATTTGCGATATTCATTATCGCCTCAATAGCACTTATTAAATATATCAGCTTTCTTTTTCTTGGTCAAGTCTATTTATGTGAATATCTCTTAATATTACAAATAAATCGTAATTTCAGTCCCCTTATCATTCGAATCTTTCACACTAATCTCTCCACCCATTGATGTCACTAGTTCCTGCACAATAGCGAGGCCAAGCCCATTACCTTCTATTTGTTTATTTCTAGACGGATCTACTCTATAGAAACGTTCAAATATTCTTTTTTTGTCTTGATTTGAAATACCAATACCAGTATCTGATACTGCTATAAAAAATCTTGTCTTTATTTTGCCTACTTCAACTACCATACGCCCATTATCAACATTATATTTAACAGCGTTTTGCAATAAATTACCTAAGATAGTGGCTATCTTATTTTTATCAAACTTTACATAAAGATCTTTTGTTATTCTCTTGTCTACTATTAAATTTTTACTTTTAATAGTACTACTTAATAAATCTAACTCATAATTTATCATAGCATCTAAATTGAAACTCGAAATATTTTCTTTGGGTTTTTGCCCTTTTGCTAATTTTAATATCTCTTGAATTAATACTTCTAATTTTTCACTTTCGTCATAAATAATATTTAAAAATTTGTTAGTTGTACTTGAATCAACAGATTCTTCTAAAAGAGTTTCAGCAAATCCTTTAATTGCTGTTACTGGTGTTTTCAATTCATGACTCACATTTCCGACAAATTCATTTTGCATTTTCTCTAATAATTTCAGCTCAGTTATATCATATAAAATTACGATTACTTGAAATTCTACATTGTTATTTGCTATATAGACGACCGTTGCATCAACCACTCTGTTTGTATTGGCAATTTCAACTTCATCTCTTTGCTTATCTTGTGTTTTAATGGCTTTTTCAATTAGTCCACTCAATTTGTATGTTTTAATATCATCAATATATGAATGTTGCTTACTTTCTATCTGTTGGCCTAATAATTTAGAAATCATATCATTTACGACTAGTACTTGTCTTTTATGATCAATTTGCATAACCCCAACTGTCAAATGTTCAATTAATTTTAGATAGTTATTATTTTGTACCTGATAGTGAATATTTCTTTTCTTTTGATAACTTTCAACACGATTAATGGCTTTCGATAATTCAAAATTGGGACTATCTGTATCTAGTAATACATGATAAGAATCTCCTTTATTGACTAAACTATTCAATATATTAGCCATTAATTCGGACTCAGCACCTGCTTTAGATGCTATTTTATAAAGTATAGCTATTTCAATCAAACTCAACACACTTACTCCAATAATACTATTCTTACTAAAAAGTTTCCCGGATACATCCCATAGAAGTGTCATACTAAATGTTAAATTTAGCAACAAGATTAACGTCGTAATTATCCATTTTAGTTTTTGTTTCATTTATTCTCCTCAAACTTATAGCCAAATCCTCGAACTGTCTTTAAATATAGGGGGTTTTTAGCATCTACTTCTAATTTTTCGCGTAAATGGCTCACATGCATATCTATCATCCTTGTTTGCCCTTCATAATCGTATCCCCAAACACCGCTCAATAACTTTTCTCTACTTAGCACACGTCCTGTTCGTTTAATAAAATATACTAAAAGTTCGAACTCTTTTGGTGTTAATGCAACTTTTTCATCATTTTTATAAACTGAATAGTTAGAAAAATCAATTTTAAAATCTTTAAATTCTCTCACTTCATTATCAATTTGTTCATCCTTAGATGAGTCATGTTCAGTACGTCTCAAAATAGCCTTAATTCTTGCTATTACTTCTCTTGGACTAAACGGTTTAGTCATATAATCGTCTGCACCAATTTCTAAACCAATTATTTTATTCAATTCATCATCTTTAGCCGTTAAAATGATTATTGGCGTTTTTACTTTTTCTTGTCTTAATTTTTTTGTAACTTCGATACCATCGTAACCAGGCAGCATCAAATCGAGAATAATGAAATCAAAATTTTGTTCTGTTGCTTTTTTAAATGCACTAGGCCCATCTATTGCTACATGCACTTCATAGTTCGCATTTTCTAGATTATACGTTAACAGCGTAACAATTGCTGGTTCATCATCTACAACTAAAATTTTTTTCATTATTTATCCCCCTGATAACTAAATTTATTTAATTATGACTAACCCTATTTCATATGGTGAGTCTGAAAATATCGCACTTTCTGTTATTTTTGTATCTCCACTAAATGTCCTAATTTTTAATCGACAATACGTTGAGCTACTCTGTAATGCTTCATACAATTCGGTTTCGTTTCTAACTTCAATGCCATTACATTGAACGACCACATCACCAACCTCTACGTCCATCTTTGAAGCTGGCGTACCTGGGCGTACCCCTACAATTAATATTCCTTCATTGGATTCTGCAAACCATTTTTCTTGTTTATTATCATGGCGTTTGATCATATATTGGCTGATACAATACGCAACTAATAGAACAATTAATCCATATATCCCCATTATTGGTATAAATATAGCCATTATCGCTAAACCTGTCCCTATAAAAGCTAAATATAAGTATTGTTTTTTTATAAATTTGATAGCTACTCTTGGTATTTCTTTATAGATACGTAATGATAGCCCAACAATTAATGGTAAAATAATGATGTTAAATTCTGTACCTGCTATATGAATAATTGGCCACCAAGAGAGTACACTATGGAATTGATCACCCGGTGTTAGAATTACAAGTGGCACCAGATACAGATCCTTCATACTAAACGACGATATATTTCGCCCTCGTTTACCTGACTGTGTGTTCGGCGATAAGGGACTATTTCTGAATAAATACAGCGCACAAGCAGTTATAAATAAAATGACTGTCCCTATCAGTAGAATCCCTGTCGTAAATTCAACGTGAAATTCTTCATATTTAAATATTTCAAAATTACTTAATTGAGATTTAGTCATCCCATATACTAGTCCCGATATAATAAATAGCGGAAAGATAGCATCAAATACTGGGTATAGTAGTAGTCCTAAAATCATAAAAATAGCATAAATAACTACCCAGTTAATAGGCAACATAACACCTAGTCCAAATAGTAACATTGATCCAATAATACTAAAAATAAAGCCTACTTTTATTGCATGACGTCCCTCATAAAAATCACTATCGACAGCTGTTCTAAATGCTTGTCTCTCTTTTTTAATTCTTCGTGTATACATACCATAAATCAGTATAATTGCTAACCAAAGCGTTGGTTGCATGAAAAAGTTTCCAATAATTTTAAGCGTTACCATAAATGCACCTATTTTCTTTAATATATAGTACTCAAATTATATCATGCTTTGTCATGATTCAAAAAAGATAATCATAATAACAAAAAAGACTGAATTTTGCATTTAGCAAAATCAGTCTTTTAAAATTTAATTAAATTTTAAGGAAACGACGCATTGAAACGAACGATCCTAAAGCACCAATAATTATCCCGATTGACACTAATAATAAATCAATTTCTGCCAAGAAAGTTCCTGGTGTTAATAATTGATAACTAGTTGATGCCAACGAAACTTGTAAACCGTTATAAATCCAAATATAGCCAAAATCAACTAAAATAATTGGAATGATAGCACCTAAAAGCCCAGTCCATGCACCTTCAAGTAAAAACGGCCATCTGATAAATCCATTCGTCGCACCTACTAGACGCATAATTCCAATCTCATTTCTTCGAGATAAAATTGTGATTCTAATCGTGTTAGAAATTAAGAATACTGCAACAAAGAGGAGTAAAGCACTAATAATCATACCCCATTTTTGGATATTACCAACTACTTTAAATAGTTTTTTAGCAGATGTGCCCCCAAAACTAGCATCATTTACATAATCTAAACTTTTAGCACGTTTTGCAATTTGCTCAGTTTGTTTTGGTTTTTTAGTTTGAACATCAAATGTATCATATAGTGGATTATCATCCCCACCAAATAACTTAAATTCATTACCATAACTACCAACAACTTGTTGTAATTGCTCCTTTTTACTTGAAAAAGTAACTTTTTTAACTTCTGAATAACTTTCAAGTTTCTTTTTCAAATCAGCCTGTTGATTCTTTGTTGTCTTTCGTTCAACAAACACTCTGACTTGAACATCGTTCTCAACATCAGATGCTAATTTATTTACGTTCATTAAGATTGAAAGTAACACCCCAACCAAAATTAACGTTACAGTAACAGCACTAATAGCAGCAACAGACATCCATCCATTACGACGTAAACTCTTAATACTTTCACCAAAATGACGCCTAAACGTTCTCATTTTCATAACCGTATTTTCCTCCTTCTTCATCTCGGGCAATACGGCCATCTTCAATAGCCAACAAACGATGTGGATATTTGTTCACAATAATACTATTATGAGTTGCCATGATAACTGTTGTCCCTTGTTCATTAACTTTTTCTAAAATTGACATAATATCATCTGACGTTTCAGGGTCTAAATTCCCCGTTGGTTCATCAGCAATTAAGACTTCTGGTTTATTTGCAACTGCACGTGCAATCGCAATTCTTTGTTGTTCACCACCAGATAATTCTTCCGGAAATTTATCCGCCTTGTCAGACAAATCAACAAGATCTAGCACGTAATCAACACGTTCTTTAATTTCTGCAGGTTCTTTTTCAATAACTTCTAACGCGTATGCAATATTTTCAAAAATTGTTAAACGAGGTAATAATTTGAAATCTTGGAATACAATTCCTAAATCTCTTCGTAAAAATGGTACTTCTTTTGGTTTCATCGTTTCTAAATGAAAATCATTTACTGTGATTTCACCAGATGTTGCTTGTTCTTCATGGTACATCATTTTTATAAATGTCGACTTTCCGGCACCACTAGGTCCAACCACATATACGAATTCACCTTGGTCAATTCGAAGATTAATATCATTGCTTGCAATAATATCATCAGAATATTGTTTAAATACATTTTTAAATTCTATCAAACAGTGAATCCTCCTGTGTCTATTTTCATAACATTTTCATTATAGCATGATTATTTACCTTTATATTGCAGTAGTCTTACAATTAAGTTTCATTTTTTAACTTGGATTTTCATTTTTTAATTTCCACTGTAAATAAGCATTAATAAATCCATCTATATCACCGTCCATTACCGCTTGAACATTACCAGTCTCAAAATCGGAACGATGATCCTTAACCATTGAGTATGGGTGGAACACATATGATCGAATCTGCGACCCCCATCCAATATCCATTTGTTCACCTTGAATGGCAGCACGTTCTTTTTCTTTTGCTTCCATTTCAAGTTGATATAACTTAGATTTCATCATACTTTCAGCCGTTGCCCTATTTTGAAATTGTGACCGCTGCGCTTGGCTCGAAGTTACTATCCCTGTTGGAATATGAATTAATCTAACTGCTGAAGATGTTTTATTAATATGTTGTCCACCAGCTCCGGATGATCTAAATACTTCCATTCTGATATCATCTTGATTTAATTCTATTTCGACTGAATCATCCAACTCTGGCATCACATCAACAGATGCAAAAGACGTGTGGCGTCGACCAGCAGCATCAAAAGGTGAAATACGAACTAATCGATGCACCCCTTTTTCACTCTTAAGATAACCATACGCGTTTACTCCCTTAATAAGAAGCGTCACACTTTTCAATCCCGCTTCATCGCCAGATTGATAATCTACTGTTTCGACGATTAGCCCACTTTTTTCAGCCCATCTCGTATACATTCTAAGTAACATTAATCCCCAATCCTGAGATTCGGTACCTCCTGCACCTGGATGGATTTCTAAAATAGCATTTCTGCTATCATAAGGTTCATTCAATAATAATCGTAATTGATACTTGTCGAGTGCTTTTTTTGTCTCGTTAAACAAGTCATCAAATTCTATTAGCATATCATTATCATTTTCTTCTTGTAATAATTCAAGCATGACTTGTAATTCTGATACCTTACTCTCTAAATCATGAAACGCATCATATTTACCTTTTAATTGATTGTTTTCGTCAATAACTTTTTGTGCTTCTTCTTGGTGATTCCAAAAATCTGGGTTAGCCATTCGTTCTTCATTTTCAGAAATACGTTCATTCAGCGTCTCTAAGTCAAAGAGACCCCCTGAAGTTAGTTATTTTTTGTTCCATTTCATTAATTTGTTTCCTATAATCGCTTAATTCCATCAATTTTCTCCTTAATTTACTAAAAAGAGTCACCTTCAAACTCTATCGAATTCGGAAGTGACTCTTTAATAATGTTCTCTGATTAACTTTTTGATTAACGTTTAATATTTTGTCTGATTTCAGCTTTCATAAATAAACGTGTCACTTCAAATTCTATTGCTCCAACGACTTCTTCGAACATTCTAAATCCATCTGATTGGTATTCAACTAGAGGGTTTAATTGTCCGTAGCCACGTAGTCCAATAGACTGACGAAGTTGATCCATTGCATCAATATGCGCTGTCCATTTATCATCAACAACACGTAACACAACCACTTTTTCAAATTCAAGCATTTGTGCTGCATCAACTAATTGATCTTCTTTAATTTCATAGTTCTTTTCAGCGCGGTCGACCAAGTAGGCTTCGATTTGGTTAGCATCTTTACCTTCTAAATCTGCCAATGAGATACTGTCTTCATTAACCATTGAAGAGACAGCAAAATCTACAATAGCTTGTAAATTCCATTCATTTTGGTCACCTTGCGTGTGCATCTGAACAATATGATTAACAGTACGTTGTATCATAGGCATAATAACAGGTTTTAATGTTTTTTCTTCCATAATAATTTGTTGTCTCTGGTTATAAATAACCTCACGTTGTTCACGCATAACATCATCATATTGTAAAACATTTTTACGTGTATCATAGTTATTACCTTCGACACGTTTTTGTGCTGATTCAACTTGTTTTGTAATCATACGACTTTGGATAACAGCGTCATCTTCAGTAATGTTCATACGTTCTAAGAAGCTCTTAATACGTTCTGAACCGAATCGTAACATCAAATCATCTTCCAAAGAAAGATAGAATTGTGTCATCCCATCATCCCCTTGACGGCCAGCACGGCCACGAAGTTGATTATCAATACGACGAGATTCATGGCGTTCTGTACCAATAACAGCTAATCCACCAATTTCTTTAACGCCAGGGCCTAATTTAATATCAGTTCCACGTCCGGCCATATTCGTAGCTATGGTAACAGCACCACGTTGTCCAGCATTTAAAATGATTTCAGCTTCACGTTCATGATTTTTAGCATTTAAGACAGCATGTGGAATTTCAGCATCATCTAACATTTGTGCCAATAATTCTGACGTTTCAACTGCTACAGTACCAATCAACATAGGTTGACCAGCTTCATGGCGTTCTTTGATATCAGCAATGACAGCTTTAAATTTGCTATTTAAAGATGGATACAATAAATCTGCTTTATCATCACGAATAATAGGTTTATTCGTTGGAATTTGAACAACTTCCATATTATAAATTTCACGGAATTCTTCTTCTTCAGTTTTAGCAGTACCCGTCATACCAGATAATTTCTTGTACATTCTAAAGAAATTTTGGTAAGTGATGTTAGCCATTGTTTTAGTTTCGTCTTCAATTTCAACATGTTCTTTAGCCTCGATAGCTTGATGAACACCATCAGAATAACGACGACCTTCCATAATACGACCAGTAAATTGATCAACAATCATAACTTCACCATCTTGTACAACATAATCTTTATCACGTAGCATAACAAAATTAGCCCGTAATGCATTATCCAAATGATGAGTCAAAATTGTATTATCTGTATCATATAAATTATCTAGTCCAAAATATTTTTCACCTTTACGAATTCCTTCTTCGGTTAATGAAATTGATTTTGATTCAAGATCAATTTTATAGTCTTCTTCTTCAGTTAACGTTTTAACAAAACGATCTGCACGAACATACATGGCAGTCGTCTTTTCAGCTTGACCAGAAATAATCAACGGTGTTCTAGCTTCATCAATCAAAATTGAATCAACTTCATCGACGATAACATAGTTTAAAGGTCTTTGAACCATATCTTCACGATAAACAACCATGTTATCACGTAAGTAATCAAAGCCTAATTCACTATTTGTTGAATAGGTAATATCAGCTGCGTAGGCTTCGCGCTTTTCTTCAGCTGTTTTTTCGTTAATATTCAATCCGACAGTTAAACCTAACCATGAATATAATTCGCCCATTTCTGTTGCATCACGGCTTGATAAATATTCATTAACAGTAACAACATGAACACCTAGACCTGAAATTGCATTTAAATAAACGGGCATAGTAGCTGTTAAAGTTTTACCTTCACCAGTTTTCATCTCCGCAATATCACCATTATTTAAAACCATTCCACCAATCATTTGCACACGGAATGGGTATAGTCCTAACACACGTTTTGCGGCTTCTCGTACCACTGCAAATGCTTCTGGTAAAAGATCATCAAGCGTTTCACCTTCTTGATATCTTGCTTTAAAAGCAGGTGTTTTAGCTTTTAGTTCATCATCAGATAATAAAGCCATCTCGTCGGCCATATTTTCAATATTATCGGCTATTTTGCCTAGTTTTCTTAATTCACGATTATCACTTTCAACCCATTGTCTTAATACATTTGCCATTTAGCTTTTCCCCTTATATATCAAACACATTTATTGAATTATTTTTAATTATAATATCATTTTTTATAGTATCACTAAATCAATAAATTTTAAACTAAAATAACAAAAAAGCCCTGAGTAGTTAACTTACTCAACAGGCTTTTCAAGGTTAGTTTAATCTTCAGCTTCAATTAAACCATAGCGACCATCTTTACGTTTGTAAACAATGTTAATACCCTCTGTATCAGCATCTTCGTAAATAAAGAAGTTATGGCTCAACATATCCATTTGTAAAATAGCTTCTTCACTATTCATTGGTTTTAAAGAAACATGCTTTGTCCGAACAACATCAAATTTGCTTACTTCATCAATAGAATCTGATTCTTCATCAGCAATTTCATTACGAATTTCAATATCTTTAATTCCCTTGCCTCTTGATTGGCGATTAATTTTAGTTTTATATTTGCGAATTTGACGTTCTAATTTATCAGTCACAAGATCAACACTTGAAAGTAAATCTTGTGATGTTTCTTCAGCTCGAAGGACGAGAGAAGGCATCGGAACTGTCACTTCAACTTTGGCCGTTTTATCTGAATAAACTTTTAAATTAACATGGGCCGTTGAATTAGATGTATCAGTAAAGTATTTTTCTAATTTAAATAATTTCTTTTCAACATAATCTCTAGTAACATCTGTAACTTCAACATTTTCACCGCGAATATTGTATTTTAACATAATAAACTCTCCCTTCAATCTACAGCAGGTAACGAAACTATTAATTACCTTACCGCTTGATTTAATTATAAGCGAATAGACTTAAATTTACAAATGATATCCCTTAACAAATCTATTTAAAACGCCATTGTAATCGTTAACAGTCATTTTAACTTTTGCTTAAATATATCATACTAATTTATTTAAAAATTGTACCTATTGTTCATTATCTTGCAAGGGTAATACTCTTAATGCTTTTAGCATTTTGTGCTAACAAAATATGGGCATAAAATAGTGTTCGGCCGGTAGTATAAATATCATCCACAATCAAAACAACTTTATCCGATAAATCTGGGCAATCTGGACTAAGTTCAAACGGTTGAATTAATTCAAGCCTTTGTTGCCTATTTTTATGCGATTGTTTTTCTTTAACCGTATTATTTCGCACTAAAAAATGATCATGCTTAATATCTAAAAGACCACAGACTTGATTAAATCCTCGATTATTTAACGTTTCAGAATCAACAGGTATCACCACGAGGTAATCAAAATCAATTGTTTCTATTTTGTGCTTTAATTGTACTTGAAAAATAGTTCTCAGCTGATAATCACCATTAAACTTATAATTTTTAATGATATCTTTCATAAAATCATTATAAATGTACAACGCTTGATTCTGAAAATTTAAATTAGGATAAATAAGTTGCCATTTCTTACAATCCGCACATAATTGTGGCCTATTTTGTTCTCGACCGCATCCTCTACAGGCTAACTGAGTATTAATCAATCGTAACTGCTCCTGGCATCTCTTACAAACTATCTTTTTTTCATAAGGTTTAGTCGATAATATAAATGCTAGCGTTAATTTTTGACTAAATGTATTATGACAAATCTGACAGTTTCTCATATCTTTAATTTCCTTGCTTTACGATTCATCGTTTTTATTTGTCCAACTGCCTTTTTTATTGAAATCGTGTAGTCACAACATAAAAAGATAACGTCACCAAACGGACGATTGACATTACGTCCCACTCTGCCAGCAATCTGAACTAACGCTGCCGTTGAAAAAGTTTTATCATCTGCACCCAGAACAAAAACATCCAGATTAGCAAATGTCACACCACGTTCTAAAATTGTTGTTGTGATTAGATACCGTAGTTCGCCTGTTCTAATTGCCTTAACTTTATCTAGTCTATCTGGATCTTCAGAATAAACAGTGTCCCCCTTTAAATTAGGAAACTTCTTTTTAAATGCTTCCATTACTGGTTCCAATAACCAAATTTTCGGCACAAAAATTAAAAATGGATCCTTACGTTTTAGCCACTCTGTCATTTTCAGTGTTAATTTTTTGGGTAAACGTCCTTTTTTTAAATTCTTTTCCCACGCTTTTTCAAATTTAATTTTAATTTCAGGCAATAATTGACCATGAAAGCGTATTGGTAAATAACTAACCGTTAATTGTTTTAAGCGAACCTCCTTTAACAGATCCTCACTTGGGGTTGCCGTTAAAAATAAACTTGCCCCTTTTTGTTTAGTTGCTTGTGTTGTTGCTTGAAGCAGTAATTGATTCTGTGCATATGGAAAGGCATCTACCTCATCAACTATCATAACGTCAAACGCTTTATGAAATCTTAACAATTGATGTGTTGTACAGATGACTAGTTGGGTATAACGGTATGGTTCCGTTGTCTTTCCGTGCAGCAAACAAATATCAATATTTTGAAATGCTGCCTGCAATCTCGGAAATAATTCAATACAAACATCGACCCGTGGTGATGCTAAACAGATGCGCTTACCATCCATAATAGCAGCTTCAATACCTTTGAATAGCATTTCTGTTTTACCAGCGCCGGTTACCGCCCACAGTAAATGCCGGGCACCCGAATTTTTAAAAATTTGTTTCACTTCATTAGCACATATTTCTTGGCTAGTCGTTAATTCTCCATTCCACGTCAATGGACTCCCTTTTTGAGTTGAAAACAAGTTGGGTTCAGGTATAGTATAAAGTGTAGTCGTAGTTGAAATACGTCCTAATATCATACAGTATGAACAATAGTACCGGTCACCTTGTAATTTATTTTCCTTTAAATTAAGTTGTGAAAGGCATCTGCGACAGATTAATTGTTTATCTTCAATACTAATTCCTGGGTACGACGTAAGTTCATCTAAATTAATAGTTTCGTCAATTTCTGAATCAGTTATTAAACGACCATACAAACTTGAAAGTGTCATTCTCCTCAATCCCTTCAATAAGTTTAAATACGCAAAGGAACCTTAATTATGTCAAAAAATTATTTAACAATTAAAGAATCTGGTTTAGCCACATTAATTGAAAAGAAGTCTTCCTTCATTTGTCGTGTCACTCGAATCGCGACAGAATCTGATGCAGTTGCTTTTATTGAATCAGTCAAGAAATTAGAACCTAAAGCAAGACATCACTGTTTTGCATACACATTTGGTACTGAGTCTGAAATCCAACGTCAAAGCGATGATGGTGAACCCTCTGGAACGGCTGGTGTTCCCATTCTAGAAGTTATTAAAAAAAATCAGCTTAAAAATATTTGTATCGTTGTTAGTCGAAAGTTTGGTGGTATTAAGCTAGGTGCTGGTGGTTTAATCCGTGCTTATAGTAATGCTGCTTCGCAGACGATTGAACAAATTGGTATCGTTGAACGTATTTTACAAACCGAACTTATTTGCCAAATTGCTTACCAAAATGTTGGAAAACTTGAAAATTATCTTGAAAAAAATTCAATTATAATCCAACACACAACCTATCTTGAAACAGTAGAAATAACTTTAGCAGTTGATAAAAATTTGATATTAACCTTACAAGATCAACTAATCAACCTACTCAATAACCAAATAACTTTTAAATTAGGCCAAGATTTATATAATGAAATTCAAGTTAAGTAAAAAGGATGCCCAATTACTGGACATCCTTTTTACTATCTATTTTTTTGAAGTCATCGTTTTAACAATTCTTTTAATCCAATTTAGCAGTGGCTTTCGTTTAGATCCAACTAATCCGATGGACTCTACGAATAGTTCTAGTCCCACTAATGTCGCAACTGACATTAGTATTGAACCCCAAATTGATGATATTGGATAAAGTAATGAAATAAATGAAAAAATTAACGCAATGCCATATATAACTAATACTGTCTGTCGATGCGTTAACCCCATTTGCATCAAACGATGATGTAAATGATGTTTGTCTGCTTGAGAGATAGGCTTTTTATTTAAAATCCGGCGTAACATTGCATAAACAGTATCCGTAATTGGTACACCCAATATTAAAACAGGCACAATAATAGAAATAAAAGTTGCATTTTTAAGTCCAGATAAAGAGAATACTGAAATCATAAATCCAATAAATAACGCGCCTGTATCCCCTAAGTAGATTCTAGCTGGAAAGAAATTATATGGCAAAAATCCAATCAGAGCAGCAACCAGCGTAAACATCATAATTGCAATATAACTATTTGTATTAACTAAAAAGAAATAGCCTACCAAACCACTTGTAAATAAATCAATAATGGAAACCCCAGTTGCTAAGCCATCTAATCCGTCTATTAAATTAATAGCATTTGTAATAGCTAAAATCCAAATAATTGTAATAGGGAAACTCATCCATCCTAAATTAATAATACCAAAATAAGGTAAAGTGAATGTCGTCATTCGCATATTTGAAAAAAAGTAGACGATCAAGGCGGCAACTGTGATGCCAAACATCTTTTGGCGTGGTTTTAATTCAAACTTATCATCTAAAACACCGGTGATAATAATTACCAATTCAGCAACAAACAGTGTCACTAACATTTTTATTGGATATTGATTTTTTAAAATAAAAAAATTCGTAAAGTTAAAAGCTATAAAAATGGCTAATCCACCCATTGTAGGCATTGAAACCTTATTTACTCGTCTATTATTTGGAACATCGACTGCTCCAATTTTAATTGAAAATAGTCTAATAACGGGAGTTAGCAACGCGGAGATAAGCGCTGTTGCGAAAAATGCTACGATAATTGGAAACATTTTGATATCTCTCCTTAAAAATATTCTGTCATAGTAGTCTTAACTATACCACGTTGTTAAATAAATACAAAAAAAGTATCAATTAAATTTAATTGATACTTTTCAATGTTTATTTTTTCAAATGATAATTATATGTTGCAACAATAATATTCTCGCGAGAATTTAAGACCGTTCTCAATCTTAAACTCGTTTGATTATGAAGAATATTTTGCCATGGTTTTCTTGGAACAAACTGTGGTACTAAGACTGTCGTTGTGAAGTTACGAGCAGCGGCATTCTTAGCAATAACATCTGTAAATTTCACAACAGGTGAAGCAATTGAACGATATGACGAATGTAAATCAACAAAACGAACACCAGGGAAACGTTCTTTAAATTCACGTTCCGTTTCATGTTCTTTTTCCGGATTTGTATCGAAAGAAACGTGCATTGCAATTACGTAGTCACCAATTGAACGTGCATAATTAATTGCACCCGTTGTAACATGCGTTACAGAACTAACTAACACGATAACTGTGGAGCCATCGTAATCATGAATTTCTGCTTCTTCTGTTAAACGTAATTGTTCGGCAACTTTATTGTAATGATCATTTATTTTATAGAATATAATATACATAACTGGCATGATAATAAAGAATGGCCATACTGTTGATAAGCGATATCTAAAGAGAATCAACAAAATACTAAATGAGATAAAGGCCCCTAAGAAATTGTAAAAGGCTTTCATAATCCAACCTTTTGGGCGATCATGATACCATTTTACAATCATCCCTGTCTGAGACAACGTAAACGGAATAAACACACCTACCGCATATAATGGAATTAATAATGACGTTGATCCATTAAATATAAATGTTAAAATAATTGATCCGGCCGCTAACGTGATAATTCCGTTAGAGTAGCCTAATCGATCACCTTTATCCATATACAAATGAGGCATAAATTTATCTTTAGCTAAATTAAACGCTAAAATTGGAAATGCCGAGAAACCTGTATTTGCAGCTAATACTAAAATCAATACTGTTGAAAATTGGAAAACGTAATACAAAATACCTTGTCCAAATGTTGTTTGTGCAATTTGTGAAAGAACAGTTACTTTTTCAGTAGGAATAATGCCATACCAATAGTTTAAGAATGTTATTCCACCAAAGAAGACTGCCAAAAGCGTCGCCATAATTGTTAAAGTAGCAGCAGCATTTTTAGCATGTGGTTTTTTGAAGAAAGGCACTGCATTACTAATTGCTTCAACACCAGTTAATGAAGATGATCCCGATGAGAATGCTTTCAAAAGTAAGGCTAGTGTAATTCCAGGAACGGCCGTACCCACAGCAGCTGTTGCGTGGTAAGGTACTTGACCTGTCATAATATTATAACCACCAACTAGTAACATCAATATAATCATAACCACGAAAAGATAAACAGGAATAGTTAAGAATGAAGCTGATTCCCGCAAGCCTCGTAAGTTCATTGCCATTACCAAAATAATAATAACCACTGAGATTGCTACTTGATGTCCATATAACGAAGGTACCGCAGAAATCAATGCCTCAGTCCCTGCGGAAACACTAACCGCTACTGTCAACATATAATCAATTAAAAGCGATCCACCAGAAATTAATCCAGCATTTTTACCTAAGTTTTTACTTGAGACAACATACGCGCCTCCACCCTTAGGATAAGCATGGATAATTTGGCGATACGAAATTGTAATTGAAGCCAATAAAACTAAGACTAACAATGCAATTGGTAATGAATACCAGATTGCCATTGCTGAAAAGCCCACTAAAACGGTAACAATTTGTTCCGTACCATACGCCACAGATGAGAGTGCATCTGACGATAAGAGCGCTAATGCCTTAAATTTTGATAATTGTTGATCTCCTTCTTCAGAAGATTTTAATGGCTTCCCAATTAAAAGTCTCTTTAAATAACGACGCATTTCTCTTTACCCCTTATGTTCTATATTTAAAAATCCATTCATAAATGATGCCAAAACAGCGCATTTATTTTACTGAATAGTTATTTTAATTACTAATTTCTATTCACCGAATTCACTCTATTTTACTCGTTTATTTTTAAATATACAATACTGCAAACAAACTTTATTTTCAGCATAAAAAAAGAGCTACTAATCCCAGAATAACACGGATTAATAGCTCTTAAATTTTCATCATTTTTTATGACAAATGGGTTACATCATACCGCCCATACCACCAGGCATTTGTTGTGGATCAGCTGCAGATACTGGTTCTGGTTTATCTGCAACAACTGCTTCAGTTGTTAATAATAAGGCTGAGACACTAGCTGCATTTTGCAATGCTGAGCGTGTCACTTTAGTTGGATCAACAATCCCAACTTCAATCATATCTTGCCATTCATTTGTTGCTGCGTTAAAACCAATACCAGGTTTTTCTGATTTTAGTTTTTCAACAATAACTGAACCCTCAAGTCCAGCATTCTTTGCAATTTGGCGTACTGGTTCTTCCAAAGCACGTTGAACAATCTTGATACCCGTTAATTCATCGCCAACTGCTTCAAGTGCAGCAACTTTACTAATAACGTTAACAAATGCAGTACCACCACCGGCAACGAATCCTTCTTCGACAGCAGCGCGTGTCGCATTCAAAGCATCTTCAATACGGTATTTGCGTTCTTTTAATTCTGTTTCAGTTGCAGCACCAACTTTGATGACAGCAACCCCACCAGATAATTTTGCCAAACGTTCTTGTAATTTTTCACGATCAAATTCAGACGTCGTTTCATCGATTTGTTTTTTAATCAAACCAACACGTTCTGTAATTTTAGCTTTATCACCAGAACCTTCAACAATAACTGTGTTTTCTTTTGTAATATTAACTTTACCAGCTGAACCTAATTGTTCAATTGTTGTATCCTTCAATTGTAAACCAAGTTCATCAGTAATCACTGTTGCACCAGTAACGATGGCAATATCTTCAAGCATCGCTTTACGACGATCACCAAATCCAGGTGCTTTGACTGCAACAACGTTAAATGTACCACGAATTTTATTCAATACTAATGTTGGTAAAGCTTCCCCATCAACATCATCGGCGATGATTAACAATGGGCGACCTTGTTCCACAATAGATTGTAATAATGGTAAGACTTCTTGAATATTAGAAATTTTCTTATCCGTTACTAAAATATATGGTGTCTCTAAGTTAGCTTCCATTTTATCGTTATCAGTTACCATATATTGTGACAAGTAACCTCGATCAAATTGCATCCCTTCAACGACATCTAATGATGTATCGATGCTTTTTGATTCTTCAATTGTAATAACGCCATCATTACCAACTTTTTCCATAGCGTCAGCAATTAAAGCACCAATTTCTTCATTAGCTGAAGATACAGAAGCAATTTGAGCAATATCTTCTTTTGTTTCAACTTTGTGTGATAATTCATGTAATTCAGCAACGGCTGCTTTTGTAGCAGTTTCGATACCACGACGAATCCCAACAGGGTTAGCACCTGCTGTCACATTCTTCATACCTTCAGTGACGATAGCTTGTGTTAAAACAGTAGCAGTTGTCGTTCCATCACCAGCTATATCATTCGTTTTTGAAGCAACTTCTGATACTAATTTAGCACCCATATTTTCAAAATGGTCTTCTAATTCAATCGCACGAGCAATTGTTACACCATCATTTGTAATAATTGGTGAGCCATATGATTCTTCTAAAACAACATTACGGCCTTTTGGTCCTAAAGTTGATTTAACGGTATTGGCTAATTGGTCAACACCTCTAAGCATTGCTGAACGAGCATCTTCAGAAAATTTTAATTCCTTTGACATAATTAATCCACCTCATCTTTAATTTAAATTTATATTAGTCTACTGTTGCAACGATATCTTTTTCATGAACAATTAAGTAGTCTTTACCTTCGAATGAAACTTCTGAGCCAGCATACTTATCAAATAAAACGGTCTCTCCAACGTTAACAGCAACAGCAATTTTTTCACCGTTATCCATCGTACGGCCATCACCAACTGCAACAATTTTTCCTGTTTGTGGTTTTTCTTGTACGTTACTTGCTAAGACGATCCCGCCTACTGTTGTTTCTTCTTCTTTTGTTACTTCTAAAATAACACGATCTGCTAATGGTTTTAACACGTTCTATCCCTCCAACACTTTTATTTAGCACTCTATCTTCCTAAGTGCTAATCACAAAATTAACTATAATCAATTTTTCAAACAATTGCAAGCATTTCAGCTCTTATTTAATAGAATTTTTAATATGAATTGAATTCGCTATCTAGTCAATTATGCTATACTTATCATACAAATTTATTCACTAGAAAAATGCACGACTATCTAATTACAGTTAAAGGAGTTCTCATGTCAAAATCAACTAGTAAAAATTCAATCGCTATTTTATTAGGCTACCTCGTTATCTTTATTTTACCAACAATTCTGAATCAACTATTTTCTTTAAAATCAGTTATCTATCCAGTAATGACGGCTGATTATGTTTTAGGAGCAATATTGTTAATTTGGTTAAATCATTACTTCAGTGCTAGAAATACAATAGATGGTTCCTCTAAATGGTCACAAATTATTTCGTGGGGTATTCTTGGATTCGTTCTAACGTTAGTAATCCAAACAGTTATTCAATTAATTTCATTCACCATTTTAAAAACGACCGTACCCTCACAAAATACAAATGAAATTATGACTATTTTTACAAAATATCCTTATTATATGTTGGCAGTCTCACTTGGTGCTCCCATTATGGAGGAACTCGTTTTTAGAAAAGTCTTTTTTGGCAATTTAGCAAGTTTCATATCACCTATTTCTGCCGCAATTCTTTCTAGTTTATTATTTAGTTTGGCACATAATGATGGCCATTTAGCTATCTACTTTTTAATTGGATTACTTTTCTGTTACCTCTACAAACGAACAGGTGACATCAAAACGTCAATGATTGCTCATATTCTTATGAATAGTCTAGTATTAATTATTCAATCGTCACTTTAAAAGAAAGGTGGAATTATTTTGATTCTGTTACAAGTACAACAAGCAGCTCGCTATTTTGGCGCAGATGTTCTTTTTGAAAATGCAAATATGGATATCAAAGACGATGCTAGGATAGCCCTAGTTGGTCGAAATGGTGCTGGAAAATCAACATTAATTAAAATGATTATTGATCAAGAGGCTACTGATGCTGGTCAAATCATTAAACATAAAGGCATGACCATCGGTTACTTAGCACAAACAACAACTGTTACTTCAGAACGTTCGATTTGGGACGAAATGAGTCGTGTTTTTGATTATTTAAAAAAAATGGAAATCCAAATTCATACATTAGAAGCCCAAATTGCTGATCCTAAAAATGCAGAAGATTCTGAAAAATTTGAAAAACTATTATCAACCTATGATCAAGTTTCACATGATTTCAGTGAAAAAAATGGCTATGGTTATGAATCAGAAATCCGTTCTGTTTTACATGGTTTTAGATTTTATGAAGAAGATTTCAATCGCGATATTAGGACTCTCTCTGGTGGTCAAAAAACACGTTTAGCCTTAGCAAAATTACTTTTAGAAAAACGTGATTTATTAATTTTAGATGAACCAACTAACCACTTAGATATTGAGACACTAACTTGGTTAGAAGGCTATTTGAAGACTTATACAGGGGCACTCTTAATTGTCTCTCATGATCGTTACTTCTTAGATAAAATTGTGACAGAAGTTTATGATATGAGCCATAATGAAACGACTCACTACAATGGCAACTACTCCCAATTTATTGTAAAAAAAGAAGCTAATTTAAAACAAGAATGGAAAGTTTTCGAAAAACAACAAGATAAGATTGAAAAACTCGAAGATTTTGTTAATAAAAACATTGTTCGAGCCTCAACAACAAAACGAGCGCAAAGTCGTCGTAAACAACTCGAAAAATTAGATAAACTTGACCGACCAGAAGGTGACGAAAAAGCCCCTCGTTTTAGTTTTAAATCTGCAGATGAGAGTGGTAATATCGTTTTAACTGTTGCCGGGGCAGCTGTTGGTTACGATAATAAAGTGTTATCTGAACCCGTTTCAATTGATTTACATAAGCATCAAGTTCAAGCTATTGTTGGCCCGAATGGTGTGGGAAAATCAACCTTACTTAAAAGTATCTTAGGCCAAATTCCATTTATTCGTGGTGAAGCATTCCTTGGCGCTAATGTTCATGTTGGCTACTACGATCAGGAGCAAAATCAATTAACAGATAAAAATACTGTTTTAGATGAACTCTGGAATGATCATCCTTCAACTCCTGAAACAGATATTCGATCATTATTAGGTGGATTTCTATTTTCTGGGGATGACGTTTTGAAACGTGTCTCAAATTTAAGTGGTGGTGAAAAAGCGCGTCTTGCTTTGACCAAACTTGCAATGGACAAAGATAACTTCCTAATCTTTGATGAACCCACTAACCATTTAGACATTGATAGTAAGGAAGTCCTTGAAAAGGCGATTGCTAACTTTGATGGTACTGTCTTACTTGTTTCTCATGACCGCTACTTCATTAATAAAGTTGCAGAAAGTATTATTGAAGTTTCAAAAGAAGGCTCTACTTACTACATGGGTGATTACGATTATTATGTTGATAAAAAAGAAGAATTAGAAGCTATCGCAGCCGAAAAAATGGCACTTGAAATTGCCTCATCTTCAGAAGTCCCTGAAGTTAAACCAACAACTAATTATCAACAAAATAAAGAAACGCAAAAGGAACAACGTAAATTAACACGTGAAATTGATCGTTTAGAATCTGAATTAAGTGAATTAGAAATTCATCAAACAGAACTTGAAGAAAAAATGTCTCAACCTACTATTTTTAGTGATGCAGATAAACTTCAGGAACTACAAACTGAACTACAATCTATTCAAACTGCAATAGAGACTGCAGAAACTAATTGGGAAGAAGCTAGCTTAGCTTTAGAATAAGCTAGCTTTTTTTTTTTTATTTATTGACATTTAAAGAATGAAAGCCTATTCTTTTGTTGTAATCTAAAAATAAAATATAAGTACACTAGGGGTGTTCTTTAGAAGAACTGAGATAGGTTTTTTCAACCTAATCCCTTCGAACCTGTAAGCCAAAACTTGCGTAGGAAAGTGTGAAGAAGGACCCCACTCTACAATTTTTTTGTCAAAGAGTGGGGTTTTTGTGTACTCAAGAGGAGAAAGTTATGCCATTAGAACTACTCGATAAACTTCGTGAAGAGAACCCAGTAATTTTCAACATTTCTAATTACATCACGGTTCAAGACGTTGCCAATGGACTCAACGCAATTGGCGCTTCCCCTATCATGCCCAGTGCGATTGAAGAAGCAGCCGAAATGTTACAAATTTCTGCTGCTGCCACAATCAATATGGGATCATTTAAAAGTTCAGAATTACCTTACATTGAGAGGGTTAGTCAAATCGCAAACGATTTAGCTATCCCACTTGTGCTAGACCCAGTTGCTGTTGCCATGCCTTACCGACAAAAAGTAATTACAAACTTGCTTGAGCATTTTCATTTTAATTTTATTCGCGGTAATGCTGGTGAAATTGCTGCATTAGCTGGTGTTGAATGGCAAGCAAAAGGTATTGATGCAGGAAATGGTTCTGCAGATTTAGCAGAAATCGCAAAAATTGTAGCCAAACGGTACAATTGTACGGTTGTTCTAAGTGGTCCTACAGACTATATTTCTGATGGAAAGCGTGTTGCAACTGTGACACAGGGAACGTCTCTTTTCCAAACACATGTTGGTTCAGGCGATATGCTTTCAAGTTTAATTGCTGCGTTTGCAGCTGTCTCTAAAGATAATGAGTTTGAAGCAGCAAGAATCGCCTGCCTTATCTTTGCAACAACTGGTGAACTTGTTGCTGATGAGTTAATTACCGAAAAACCAGGTAGTTTTATTGTTAACCTACTTGATAAACTACATTTAATAACGATAAATGAACTTTCTAATCAGATAACGATGAAAGGAGACCTATAATGCCTGATTTTCCACAAGCACTTTCAATTGCTGGATCCGATAGTAGTGGTGGCGCTGGTATGCAAGCTGACTTAAAAACGATGCAAGAACGGCATGTCTATGCTGCAACAGTTCTCGTCGCAATCACTGCACAAAACACACTTGGTGTGCAAGACAGTCTTCCCCTCCCTGCTAAAATTATTAATGAACAATTTGCCTCAATTGCAAATGATTTAGCCATTAAAGCATGCAAAACAGGGATGCTTGCAGATTCAGAACACGTTAAAGTAGTCGTTAAAAATCTGAAAAAATATCAATTTGGTCCCCTAATTGTTGACCCTGTCATGGTTGCAAAAGGCGGTGCCACACTTCTTTCTGAGGATGCTGTTGTTACAATCAAAGAAGAATTAATTCCTTTAGCCACGGTAGTAACCCCGAATATTCCAGAAGCTGAAGTCATAACTGGCTTGACCATTAATTCAAAAGAAGACATGAGTGCAGCTGGAAAAAAGATTAAATTATTAGGTGCAAAAAACGTCATCATTAAAGGCGGACATTATAACTCTGAAAATATCGTAAATGACTTTGTATTATTAGAAGATAACGATTCATTCTGGATGAGCTCGAAACGTATTGATACAATTCGAACTCATGGCACTGGTGATACCCTCTCAGCCTGCATTGCAGCAGAAATTGCCAAAGGACAAGATATTAAAACGGCCATCTTAGTGTCTAAAAAATATGTTGAAGCAACAATTAGCAACGGTATTATCGTTGGACATGGTCACGGGCCATTAAATCATTGGGCATATCGTGAGGTAACGCAAAATGAAGACATTTAATCAATCATGGTTAGCAAGTTACTTCATTGCAGGAACTCAAGACGTCGCCGACAATCAATTACTACCTACTTTAGAACGAGCGTTAAAATCAGGCATTTCTTGTTTCCAATTTAGAGAAAAAAATCTCTTAACCCCTTTAACCCGGATACAAAAAAAGACACTCGCAATTGAATGTCAGAGGTTATGCACAAAATACCAAGTTCCTTTTTTCATTGATGATGATCTACCTTTAGCACTTGAAATTCAAGCAGATGGTATTCACGTTGGCCAAAATGACCAAAAGATTCAAAATGTGATAGATCAATCGGCGGGTCAATTAGCGATTGGCCTTTCTTGTCAAACACTCGATCAAATTAAACAAGCCAATCAATTATCAGGTATCGCTTATATTGGTAGTGGCCCTGTCTTTCCTACAAAATCAAAGTCAGATGCGACTGCGCCTCTCGGAATAGCTGGCTTAAATCAATTACTATCAATTAGTAAACTCCCGATTGTTGCAATTGGTGGTATTTCAGAAAATAATTTAGCCAAACTGGCTACTACAACTGTTTCGGGAGTTGCTGTTATTTCCTTGATTGCTAAAAGTCCGAACATTGAACAAACAGTTCAATCCATAAATCATTATTTTAAATTGGAGGACGATTAAGATGACAGAAACTAAAGAATTACGTGGACAATTTTTACTTTGGCTAGGTGCGGCCATTTCAATTGCCGAAATTATGACGGGCATGTTACTAGCTCCACTTGGCTTTTCTAAAGGTTTCCTTGCAATTCTAATTGGTCATTTAATTGGTTGTGGTCTCTTCTTACTACCTGCTGGTTATATTGGTGCCAAAAAGCATCAGACAGCCATTCAGTCAACTAAAGTTGCTTTTGGCTCAACAGGTGTGCTCTTATTTTCACTTATCAATTTGATTCAACTAATTGGTTGGACCGCTGTTATGATCGTCAACGCAATTTCAGCAATGAATGGTATTTCAAGTTCCTTACTTAATTTTAAAAATTCAATTATTATGGGACTTGTCATAGCTATTTTGATTATCATTTGGTTATTAGTTAGCGAAAATAGTTTGTATCGAATTAATTTAATTGTTGTTAATTTATTAGTTATTGGTGCAGGTATCATGATTTTTTTAATTTTCAAAGTACCCGTTTCACATACTTCCAATGGCTTAAATATGACATTTGGATCAGCTGTTGAATTAAATATCACCATGGCGTTATCTTGGCTACCACTAATAGGTGATTACACAAAATCAACAAAACATCCACTTGCTATGTCTACAGTTAGTTCGTTTAGCTATTTTTTAGGTAGTTTAATCATGTTTACCATTGGCTTACTTTTAACAACTAGAACCGGATTCACTGATTTTACCTCGTTCTTGGCTACATCAGGTTTAGGTATAATCGCATTATTCATTATTATATTTTCAACTGTTACAACCACATTTTTAGATGTTATGTCAGCAACAATTAACGTTCAGAATATACATTCCTTTAAACATATGAAATTGATTAGTATCATTATAGTTGCGCTTGGCTTAGTCATTGCATGGGTAGTTCCTATTGATAATTATCAAAATTTCTTATATTTTATCGCGTCAGTTTTTACACCATTATATGCAATTGTTTTTGTCACTTACTTTATTATGAAAAAAACGTTGCCTTATTGGTTAAATATTATTTGGTGGTTAATTGGCATTATTGCGTACTATCAATTACAACAATTTGATTTTATTTTTGGAACCACAATTATTATTCTATTCGGACTAGGATTACTCGTTTATCTATCCCAATTTATTTTACCAAAAAATTATTTTAGAAATATAAATTAACCATTTACAAAAAAATAGAGATTTAGCGTTCTCCCCAGTGTTAAACAACTGTTTAGCATTACAAGGCGAACTCTAAATCTCTATTTTAATTTTATAATAATTAAACTATCCAATCAAATTCTAAACTAGGATCAGCATTTAAATTTAATCCTGCACGTTGACCTTTAATAAATTCAACATATCCTGCTGCACCAATCATTGCAGCATTATCACCACATAATTTAATGGGCGCCTTCACAAATTCAATATCATTCATTTTCTTCATATCAGATTCAAGTCTTGTACGTAACCCTTTATTAGCTGCCACACCACCGGCTAAAATTAATTGTTTAATATCATACTCATGACAAGCACGTACCGTTTTCTCAGCAAGTACATCAATCACACTTTGTTGAAAGCTTGTTGCTAAATCAGCCCGGTCCAACTCTTCGCCTAATTGATCTGCATGGTGAACTGTATTGATGAAGGCACTTTTCAATCCACTGAAACTAAAGTCATAACTGTCATCTTTGATCATGGCACGCGGAAAATTAAACGTATCTTGTCCAGTATGTGCAAGTTCATCAATTTCTTTTCCTGATGGATAAGTCATCCCAAGAACACGCCCAACTTTATCATAAGCTTCACCTGCTGCGTCATCACGTGTCTCACCAATAATTTCAAATTGACCTTCTTCAGGCATATAAACTAACTCAGTATGTCCACCCGAAACGAGTAAAGCCATTGATGGATACACTATTTCAGATTCATAGCGCGCTGCAAAAATATGGCCTGCCATATGGTTAACGGGAATTAAAGGCAACTCGTGAGCAAATGCGATAGCTTTAGCAGCAGAAACACCTACTAGTAAAGCACCAACTAATCCTGGTCCATAAGTAACCGCAACAGCATCTAAATCATCATAAGTTACATTTGCTTCTGTCATAGCATCTTTAATACAACTCGTAATTTGTTCAATATGGTGGCGGCTGGCAACTTCAGGTACAACACCACCAAAACGTTTATGACTATTAACTTGCGTTGCAATGATGTTCGACAAAATAAGATGACCGTCTTCGACCACTGCGACACTAGTTTCATCACAACTTGATTCAAATGCTAAAATTAGATTTCTTTCCGTTTTATCCATTGAGACCTCTTTCAACTTAATTCATATTCCTTTATTTTAATTTAAGCAACATATCAACAGCATCTTGCCCATCTTCAACATAATAATTCTCTCGGATACCCACTTTAGTAAATCCTAATTGGTGGTATAGATTTAAAGCCGTCTGGTTATCACGGCGAACCTCTAAACTAACTGTTCTAAATCTCATTAAACGAGCACGCCTTGTAATAGACGTTACCAAAAAGTTTCCCATCCCTCTACCCTGACATTCAGGTAGAACAGCAATATTCGCAATATGTACGTCTCCCGTTATTGCATCCGTTGAACAACCAATAAAGCCTAACATTTTATCTTCCTTACGTAAGACTAAATAAAGTGTTTTGCTTTTTTGGCAAATTTCGCCTTCAAATATTTTTGCACTCCATGGTGATTTACCATCATAAACTGCTTTTTCAATCTCAAGTAGTTCCGGAATATCAGGTACAACAGCACGTGTCATAAAATAACTTTCATTTCTAATTTTAATTCTATGATTCTGAAAAACTAATGTCCTAACAGGTTCATCTGGTCTTAATTCTGGAATAATTTGTTTCACTCGTGCTTTAAATTTTTTCAACATAGGTATTATGATCCTTATCTGAATGGGTTTCTAACCATTGCGTCTCTGCTTGCGTTAATCGTAAATAATTCGGAATAAATGTCTCCTGATTAGCGGGCTCTTTATCTTTACCAATTAATCCCAAAATAAATGCCTGAGGAATATTTAAAAATGAAGCTGGAAACTGTGCCTGATCACCTAAAATATCGATAATTTGTTGTTTAAATAAATCGACATCAGTTCCAACAAAAATTTGTGGTCGGTTACGCTCTTTTAATTCAGTCACCCAAGTCACAAGTTCTCTATGCTGGTCTGGTAATTCATTTACAAGCTCATTATCATTTTTATACAAACCTGAGAATACGTAATTCCTACGTGCGTCAAATAACGGTACAATATCAGAATCACTATTTGTGGAAATACCTGCAGCCAACATTGCTAAACTAGAGACACCAACTAATTCACAATCTAATGTAAATGCTAGTGTTTTAGCTGTGGCAACGCCAATCCTGAGACCAGTAAAAGATCCTGGACCTTGTGCAACCACAATTCGGTCTAGCTCTGCAGGCTTAATACCTGCTAATTTCATGACATCAGAAATTGCTGGCATCAATGTAATACTGTGATTTTTTTTTATATTCGTTGTGATAGTTGCTAATAATGCACTATCTTCTAAAACAGCGACGCTGAGTGGTATATTCGATGTATCAATTGCTAAAATTTTCATTCATATCTTCCTTTATCTCTGCTTTGTTAACATTTTAGCACAAAAATAGTATCACAAATTTTTTCTAAGAGAAAATTAACAAAAAAATAGGACAAATAATTGTCCTATGGTTAATAACTAATTTATTTTGAAAATCCATTTGGATGCGTCTGTTCAAAAGTCCATGCTGTCTTAATGATATCTTCCATATTTTCATACTTAGGAGCCCAACCAAGAATTTCATGTGCTTTTTCACTTGCTGCAATTAAAGTTGAAGGATCACCTGCACGACGTGGTGCAATTTCTGCAGGAATTTCTTTACCTGTTGCACGGCGTGCTGCTTCTAGAATTTCCATATTTGAAAATCCATTAGATGAACCCAAGTTAAAGGCATTACTTTCATTTCCCGCAAGTAAGTAATCTAAGGCGCGAATGTGCGCATCTGCTAAATCAAGAACATGCACGTAATCACGGACGTTTGTACCATCTTTGGTATCATAATCGTCCCCAAAAATTTGTAATTTTTCACGTTCTCCGTTAGCAACTTGTAAAATAATTGGAATTAAATGTGTTTCAGGATTGTGATCTTCACCGATGCTACCATCTGGTTTTGATCCAGCAACATTGAAATAACGTAATGCGACAAACTTAACACCATCTGCAACGTCAGTCCAGTGCATAATTTTTTCCATGGCTAATTTACTTTCACCATATGGATTTGTTGGAATTTGAGGGTCATCTTCATGAATTGGGACAACTTTAGGTTCACCATATGTTGCAGCTGTTGAAGAAAAGACGATTTTTTTAACGCCAACTTCAGTCATGACTTCAAGTAAATGAATCATCCCTGCTGTATTATTGTCAAAATATTTTAATGGTTTTACCATTGATTCACCAACAAGAGATGAAGCTGCAAAATGAATAACTGCTTCAATATCCTCATTTTTGAAAACATTGCGCATAAAATTTTTATCCGCAATATCTCCTTGATAAAATTTTGCCTTTTTATTAACAGCCTCTAAGTGCCCTGTCACTAAATTATCGACAACAACAACATCACGACTATTTTCTACTAATTGATCAACAGTATGTGAACCAATGTAACCTGCGCCACCCAAAACTAAAATTGACATTTAAATTCCTCCAAATAGTTTATTTTCTTTATTATAACTTATTTTAGTAAATTTATCAGTGATTCACCCTTCTTTAGCAAATAAATAGACGACGAAAATAAATTCGCCGTCTGGTTAATTTCTATAAGTCACCCGTTAAAAATTGTGCTTGGCCCATGCCAAAGCTCCAATCTTCATCAGTATTAGTTGTTAAATTAATCATTAAATCTTCTGGTCTCAATCCAACTTTTGTTTGTAACTGTTGCATTAACTGTTGATAGAAGGTTTCTTTTTGCTCTGTCGTTCTTGGTCGCGTTGTTAAACTAAAGACCAATACTTCTTTTGTTCGCATAAATCCAAGCCCAGTATCTAAAATTTGCATTTCATTTATTGGATGTTGAGTGACAATTTGATATCTGTCACTAACTGGTGCGCCAAATGAATTAAGCATTACATCATAAGCAATATCTAAAATTTCTTTTATTTGGCCTTCAGAACGGCCTTCAATCATATCAATTTTCATCAATGGCATAGATTGAATCCTCCTATAATCGTTTACCTAATCTTTGGATTTGTTTATTATTACCAACCATATATAACAAAATAATTTGAATTGGAATTAAAATTAAATCTTTGATAGCACGTGCATAGATAATTGTCCAAGGTGACTGGTACATTAATACTAGCCAGAATGTATTTAACAATAAATCAATAACAACGACATTGATTAATACGGCAATAATAATTCGCGGTAACGTAAATGGTTTTTTATAAAATACAAGTCCATAGAAAAACGCACCTAAGAAAGCAGATAGCGAGAATCCCCAGAAAAATGTACCTCCTTTACTGAATAATACTGTTCCAAGTAAATCCGATAAAACAGAACCAATACCACCCAGTAATGGGCCAAACCACGCCGCTAATAGATAAGTCGCAATAAAAGTGAAACTTATCCGTAACGTCAATACCTGATACGATAATAAATTAGTTAGAATAATTTGACCAGCCAATAATAGACCCATCACCGCTATATTCTTTGCGGTTAACCTCTTTGTTAAATTTTCCATGATTCAGACATCTCCTCGTTGGAGTTGCCACATTGTGGTATGCGGCGAATGCGAAAACACAACCGCAGCTATCGCTAGCCTTCGTCCAAAAGACACATTCCGTCCTTTTGGCACTTAACGCTGTATTCTCTACCCCGAAATTTTGTATTTTACTACTTGTGTAGTATACCACTAAAAAGAAAATAACTTTGGGTGTTTCTTTTTAATTTATTTTCTTTTCACGAATCATAAAAATTAGTCCCATAAGTAATCCTAACGCAGCAGGAACTATCCAACTTAAGCCAATATTAAACAGTGGTAAATAATGATTTGCAAATGCTAACATATTTTTAGCAAAAGCTAAATTTTTAATTGAAATTGGCATCGCGTTTAGTCCATCAAAAATGGCACTAAAAAGCGTTAAAACGGTTAACCATTTGTAGATAATGCTGACTTTTAAGTCATACTTATTTAAAGTAGGTTCTAAACAGGCAGCAATCATCAATACAATAGCAAGTGGGTAAAGCAACATCAAAACTGGTGTTGATAATGTAATTAATTGATCTAACCCAACGTTGGCAATTAAACAACTAATCACACAACCAAGTGTTAAATACAATTTATAGCTACCATGACCAATAATTTCAACACATGTTTTAGCACATGCGCTAGTCACGCCAATTGCCGTTTTAATACAAGCAACAACAATAATTGCAGCAAGAAAGAAACTTCCGAATTGTCCAAAATAACGTTGAGCAACTTGAGCTAAAATAGCACCACCATTACCAGAATGTGGAAATACACCCAGACTCGTTGCCCCAAGATAGGCCAAGCATGTATAGATGATTCCCATCAAAATAACACTGATACTACCAGAATAGATAATCCCTTTAGTAATTGATTTAGGATTCGTAATACCTAAATCTTTAATTGTATCCACAATGATAATACCAAAAGCCAAACCAGCGAGTGCATCCATAGTGTAATATCCTTGCCCAAAAGCAGACATAAAAGCACCATTCTTGTAAGAACTTGTTGCGGGGAAATCTGAAAAATTACCCATTGGCTTAATAAATACAAATAACAATAAAATAGCCAACGCACATAAAAATATGGGATTTAAATACTTACCAACATAGACTAATATCTTGGTTGGTTTAACTGCCAAAAGCCAAACTATTGTGAAGAATAAAATTGAAAATAATAATAGCCATACTGAATGTTGGCTGGCTTTAATATGTGGTGCAATTCCAATTTCAAACGGAATAGTTGCTGATCTTGGACCTGCAAATAGCGGTCCAATAGTTAGGTAGAGCAACATTGTGAAAATTATGCCATACGTTCGATTAACCTTAGAGGCTAAATCGAAAACTCCCCTACTTTTAGACAATCCAATAGCAATTACACCTAAAAAAGGTAACCCAACACCAGCAATTAGAAAGCCTAAATTACCTATCCACAGGTTTTGTCCGGATTGTTGACCTACAAAGACTGGAAAAATTAAATTTCCCGCGCCAAAAAATAAACCGAATAACATTGAGCTAATAAATAAATACTCATTCTTACTTAATTGTTTTTCTTTCATTCTCATAACCACCTTATCTGTTCATATACAGTAACAAATTCATAGTCAAAGTACAATATAATATGTATAATCTAAGTGTCAGCAAGGAGGAAAATATGAAAAAAATATTAATTTTACACACTGGTGGTACAATCGCCATGTCTGAAAATCAAGAAACAGGCGCAGTTGCACCTGGTGCAGAAAACCCTTTAAACCAAGTTGAAAATCCATTTGGTGATCGTTTCGATTTAATCACTGAAAATATTTTTAACTTACCATCCCCACATATTGGCCCCATAGAGATGCTAATTATTCAAAAAAGAATTATGCGTGCATCCGCGGAAGCGATTGATGGTATTGTTATTACTCACGGTACGGATACATTAGAAGAAACTGCTTATTTTTTAGATCTTACATTACCGAACCATCTACCTGTCGTTTTAACAGGTGCTATGCGTTCCGCAAATGAAATAGGCTCAGATGGCTTACACAATTTTCAAACAGCCATCTTAACTGCAGCAAGTGATGATGCAGTTGATAAAGGTGTCTTAGTTGTTATGAATGATGAAATTCATACAGCACGCTATGTAACAAAAACACATACAACAAATGTCGCAACTTTTAGAACACCAACGTTTGGCCCAATTGGTAGTATCGCTAAAGATAACGTGACCTTTTTTGCCGAATTGCTAAGCCAGACTTGCTTAGCAATCGACAAAGTTGTTGATCATGTTTATTTAATTAAGGCTTATGCTGGAATGGATGCTGATTTACTTGGTTTTCTTAATAATGACCAAACGAACGGTATTGTCATTGAAGCTCTTGGTGCAGGAAATCTTCCCCCACAAGTTTTAGCTAATCTTCAAAAATTAATTGATCGCGATATTCCAGTTGTAATTGTTTCACGTTGCTTTAATGGCGTGGCACAAGATGTTTACGACTATGAAGGTGGTGGCGTTCAATTGAAAAAAATGGGCGGCATCTTCTGTCGTGGCTTAAATGGTCAAAAAGCAAGAATCAAACTATTGGTTGGATTAAGTGCTGGTCTTGAAAAAGAAGAACTCTCGATTTATGTCGCAGATGCTTTATCATAAAAATATAAAAAATGCTCTGAGTAACTGGATAGACTTCCAGTTACTCAGAGCATTTTTTATTCTAACGTTTCGTCCACTCACAGTCAGCTTCACAATAAACATCATCACCAATTTTAATCTGGTGATGTGTCGTTAAGTTATCAATAACAACGATACTATCTATCTTATGACCATAGTGAATTTCTTTTTCATATTTAATATTCATATGTTTCAAATCATGTGACATTAAAAAGTCTTCTGACAATGAATCTAATAACCAATCAAAATATTTTGAATTGTTTACATGTTGATTTGGATCAATATCAAAGAATCGAACGTCATATGATTTTTTAGCAGCTATTGTATCTTCTTTCATGATACCAACTGGTTTCTCCAAACGCTCAATTCTTCGTGTATATTCAGCACCAAAAGGTTCAATAACTTCTGGCAATACACGAGTCATTTTACGTGTTTTATGATCCATTAAAACAAATACAGCATGAATATGTGCACACTCATTACCTGCTTCATCATGAACCCAGAAATCTCGGTAACAGAAGAAACGATTGTACGAAACAGCCTCAGTAGTTAATGTTAAATTCTCATCAATATGTGGTATTCTCGAAATATCAATAAGATATTGTGTAATAACCCAACCAAAGCCCAAATTTGTTAAATCTTTTTCAGTAATTCCTAAGCTATCACTTTGGTCTGTTGAAACCAAAATAATCATGTTAATTAGCATTGCTACTGTCACACGCCCACTTTTATCGCCTTCATAGTAAACCGCACGATGTAGCTCACTAAATTTATTATCTGCCAATATGTTCACTCCTTAAATCTGATGATACAGATTATAAACTTCTTGTTTTTTCATCTCTTGTTTCTTAGCAATCTCTTTTATCGCATCATTAGTTTTCATACCTGTTTCAATCAAATAATCAACTTGTTCTTCAATTGACATATTAGCCAGATGATCAACTTCCGTTGCTTCTGGCGAATCATTTCCCTCAACAATTACACAAAATTCTCCACGGACTTGCTCAGTGCCAGCCCATTTGATAGCATCATCCAGTGTTCCACGCAAGAATTCTTCATAACGTTTAGTTAATTCTCGGCATAGTACAACTTTACGCTGACCACCAAGGCTAGCAGCTATTTGTGTTAATGTTTTTTTCAAGCGATGTGGTGCTTCATAAAAAATAAGCGTCATTGTTTGATTTTTCAACTCAGCTAATTCTTCTTTTTGACTCTTAGGTTTTCGCGATAAAAAACCATAGAATAAGAACGGTTGTGGCGCTAATCCAGAAGCTATTAATGCAGTGATCCCGGCATTTGCCCCAGGAAGTGGCACAACTGGAATCTTAGCTTCAATACATGCTTTAACAAGATCATGCCCAGGATCACTAATTGATGGCATTCCTGCATCACTTACTTGTGCGATTGATTGACCAGCCAATATTTTATCAACAAATTGCGGAATACGTTCTTGCGTATTATGTTCATGAAAACTCAATTGACTTGTTTCAATTTCAAAATGATTTAATAATTTTTGTGTGTTTCGTGTATCTTCGGCTGCTATATAGTCAACCTCTTTTAAAATATCAATCGCTCTAAACGTCATATCAGATAAATTACCAATTGGTGTCGGTACTAAATATAATGACCCAGTTGTCCCTTTACCTTGAAAACTGCTTTGTGCTGCTATTTCACTCATACTTCGCGCTCCCCATAAATTAAATCTAAACAGAAAGCACAAGGTTCATCATCGACTCGACGTGATCCGTACATCCCTTCAATATTACAAATATGAAAACCTTGATCATATAATTTTTCTAAGTTTTGACGTGATTTTGACAGATTTGCATCGGAAGATTCATTAAAATTCTTAGACGTTTGTCGTTCTATTTCACTTAATCGTTCTCTCAAATGTTGGTTTTCAATCTCCAATTCAGCGTTATTTTCAAGAACACCAGTCATATCAGATTTTATTGTTTCAAAACTCGATAACATTTTTTTCATTTCTTCCTCGATAGCTATAAAATTATCATATAGTTGACGCTTATCCACAAAATCACCTTCATTTCATATTTTATAAATCTATTAATTTTAACGTTGTTACTTCAATTGCACTTTGAAATGTCATATTTATTTGGAGCATCGTTTTAATTTGTAAACAACCATCTAATATAGCAACTAACTTTTTATCACTAATCATTTGAGTTATTTTATCAATTTCAGTTAAACGATTAGAAAAACTCACTTGTTCCTTACGATTATAACGGACAAGTAAACAATCACGCGCTAACAGTACCATTAAATCAACCATCAATGCCTGTTGTTGTTTTTCTTTTGCGAGTGGCACTAGTTTTGTTTGTACCAAAATGAAACTTTCAGCATCATTTTTCAATAATTTACTGAACCAATTCCAAACTTGATTTGTCATTTCAGTAAAATTCTCATCTTGTGCTAATGCTACAGCATGGCTTGTACTCTCAGTTACATGAACAAGTAACTGAGCCTGATCTTTCAAGATACCTTGATTTAATAAATTTTGAATCAATTTTTCTTGAGAGAGTGCGACAAAATTAACCAGTTGGCACCGTGATTGAATAGTTGGCAAAATTTGATTTTTATTTTCTGTTAATAAGAAAGCTTTCACATTTCCAACAGGCTCTTCTAAAAATTTAAGTAAACTGTTCGCAGCACTAGCTGTCATACTCTCAGCTTTTTCAATTATAAAAATCTTTTGGCTACCTTCAACACCACTTTTTGAAAATTCTGATTTCAAAAATCGAATTTGATCAACTTTAATTGACTGGCCTTCAGGCTTAACACTCACGATATCAGGGTGATTACCTGATAGAATTCGTTGACATTCACCACATACACCGCAAGGCTTTTGATCCTCGTCAGCAGTACAAAAGAGTCGCATTGCAATCCATTGTGCTAGTTCAACCTTACCAATACCTTCTGGTCCGGAAAATAGATAAGCATGGGCTAACTTATTTGTTATTATCAATTTTTCAAAATGTTCAATTAATTTTGGCTGTAATTCTTGAATTTTAATATTACTGGTTTCATCAGCTAATTCTGTCATTACTATTTACTCCTAAAATTGATGAAACTCTTCTACTGGTAAGACAAATACTGTTGCACCACCAACCTGAACTTCTAATGGAAATGGTACTTGTGCATCCATTGAAACATCTAAGTTAACAGGGGGGGCCATAAATTGTTCACGCGTTGATGATGTCTCTTTAATGATTTGTAATACCTCATCAACACGTTCATCTTCAATACCAATTAAAAAGGTTGTATTACCAGACTTTAAAAAACCACCAGTTGTTGATAGTTTTGTTGCACGGACATTTGAATCTATAAATATATTGCTTAATCGGTTACTATCTTTATCTTGAACAATCGCTGTAATTAATTTCATTTGAATTCCCTCATTTCATTTATTTAAAAGACTCGGGTAATTTTTTCTTCAGAACGTCAATACAATCGTCAATTACTTTTTCCAAAGGTTGCGCCGCATTAATGGTTATAATACGTTCTGGATTTTTCACTGCTAATTGTTGGTATGCTTTGCGTACTTTTTGATGGAACTCTAACTTTTCATCATCTAAACGATTTATTTCATTTTGACGATGCTCAAAAATTCGTTTTAATCCAATTTCTGATGGTACGTCAAAGTATAAAGTTAAATCAGGTTCTGTTCCATTTGTTGCAAATAGGTTCATATCAGCAACCGCTTGCGTTCCGATATCTCTACCAGCACCTTGGTAAGCAATTGAACTATCAACATAACGATCACATATTACAATTTTATCTTCCTTAAGTGCTGGGAAAATTATTTCTGCGATATGCTGACGTCTTGATGCTGCAAACAATAATGCTTCAGTTCGTTTATCCATCTCTGGATAATCTTGATTTAAGACAACTTCACGAATGGCTTCAGATATCGGACTTCCACCTGGTTCACGTGTTATAACTAATTCTTTTACCAAGTTATTTTGTATCTTTTTTATAATACCTTTTAAGGCACTCGTTTTGCCGGACCCATCTGGTCCTTCAATCGTTATAAATTTTCCAGTCACATTAACGACCCCAATACTTATTATTATTGTACTTGAATCTTAAAAACCTGTCCATAAGATAAACCTACTATTAGTATACTATCTCTTATTTAATAAATCTAATCAGCATTTCACAAAAAAACGCCAAGACAAGTTAGGCGAATTGTCTCAACGTTCTTTCTAATTTAATGTGTGATTACTGAAGCCTGCATATGCCCTTTAACTGAACGAACACGCGCTTCATTATAGAGAAAGAAATATCTTTTTCTTGCCATCTGTGTTTCATTAATTAATTCTTCATCAACTTCGTAAATGGCCTCTTCAGTTTGTTTGGCTTGATCCCATGCTATTTTAGCGAGATCAATTGACTCTAGCAACTTAGCGTCATACTCTTTACGTAATTTAAGTTTTGTTTTTTTATTAAACATTACACCGTCAGCTCATTTCTATATTTCAGTACGTCCTTCAATCGCTTTAAACAACGTCATTTCATCTGCGTACTCAATATCGCTACCTACAGATAGTCCATGGGCTAATCTTGTCACTTTAATTCCAGCCGGTTTAATCAATCTCGATAAATACATTGACGTTGCTTCACCTTCTGGCGTTGCATTTGTCGCAATAATAACTTCCTGCATATCGGGATGCGATTGAAGACGTGTTAATAAACTTGTGATATTAATATCTTCCGGCCCTTTACCTTCAATTGGTGATAATACACCATGAAGCACGTGATACAAGCCGTGATACTCTTTCATTTTTTCTAAAGACATCACATCTTTAGGTTCTTCTACAACAATAACTTTGGTTTGATCACGTGATGAATCAGAACAAATCTGACAAGGATCTTCTTCAGTAATATTGCCACAGATACTACAATAATGTAGGTCTCGTTTGGCAGATATTAGTGATTTAGCAAAATCGGTGACATCATCTTCATCCATATCAATTGTAAAAAAAGCTAATCTTGTAGCAGTTTTACCACCAATACCTGGTAATTTCATATAACTTTCAATCAATTTTGCGATAGGTTCAGGATATTGCATTTTCTTTAGCCTTCTTTAATTTTAAGTTTATAGTCCAGGCATCCCTTGAGAATATTTACCCAATTTATCAGTTGTTGTTTTTTCAATTTTTGTCATAGCATCATTAACAGCCATAATAATTAAATCTTGTAACATATCAACATCATCAGGATCGACTGCTTCTTCTTTAATCATGATATCAGTCATTTTTTTGTCCCCTGTAAAGGTTACCTTAACTAAATCATTTGAAGCTTCGCCAACAAATTCAGTTGCATTCAAAGCCTCTTGGTCTTTTGTCATATCTTTTTGTAATTTTTGCATTTGTTTCATCATACCTTGCATATTACCATTTCCACGCATCATTATTAATTACTTCCTTTCTAATCCTGTTTAATTTCTATATTTTCTGTTCCAAAAATTTCTTCAGCTTTTGAAACAATTGGTTCTACTACTTCAGGTTCTGGCTCAATAATTGTTTCAGTTCCCTCGTGCTCATTTTGTTTAATGTAAGATTTTCGGACTTCTGGCCATTGCTCTGCTGTAATACAGACCACCTTAGGGACATGATGTAATAATCGATCTAACCCATTACCTAAAGCATCGAGTAACTCTGTATCACTTGAAGCTTTGACAGACAAGAATTCGTAATTAAAACTAACAAGTACACTGTCAGGACTAGCCGCAACCGGTTCACTAGCTTGCATAATCGCACGTTGTGTAACTGAAAGTTGATGCAACAACTCTGGCCAAACCTGTTTTAATTGTACCAAACTTTCTTTTGTTGCGTGATCTAAAATAGGATAAATTTGAGATAAATTTAATGTTGCTTTTTTTTGAGTAGAGGCAACTTTTTTAGGCTTAGCTATTACTGCCACTTGCGGTTGATTATCATTCTGACTTAAATCAATTATTTGCTTTTTCAAGTCTTCAACTGTTTTAGTTAAATTATTAATTTGTTTAGATGCATCTGAACTTAATTCTGATTGAGTCGTCTCCGCAATCGTATCAGAGGTATTAAATTGTGATAATCGAATTGTTAATACTTCTAAATAAACATCTGGATGTGTTGTAAATCGCATTTGTTGTTGAATTTCATTTAAAACATTTATCATTTGGTATAAGAAATCAGCAGAAATAGTCTGTGATAAGTTTTTAAAATCATCATTAACCATCCCTAATTCTAGTTGATTAATAAGTGCTGGTGCTTGCTGATATAATAGTAAATCACGACTATAGGCAATTAAATCTTCGATTAATCTAGTTGAATCTTTACCTTCGTCTATAATTGCTTGTATCGTTTCTAATGCCTCAGTAGTCGCTTTTTGACTAACTTCCGTGACGTAATTCTGTATTTTATCCTGTGTTACACTACCGGTTACTAACAAAGCATTATCCAAAGTCACCTTGTTATCACCGAATGAAATGACCTGATCTAAAATACTCAAAGCATCCCGCATTCCACCTTCAGCTGCTTTAGCGATAACTTTAAGCGCTGGTTCTTCATATTCAATTCCTTTTTCAGACAAAATATAAACCATTCGTTCATAACTGTCAGCTGGCGTAATACGCTTGAAATCAAATTTCTGAGTTCTAGAAATAATGGTTGCTGGAATCTTATGTGGTTCCGTTGTAGCAAGAATAAAAATAACATTTTCAGGTGGTTCTTCAAGCGTCTTCAAGAGTGCATTAAAAGCACCCGTAGATAGCATATGAACTTCATCAATAATATAGATTTTAAAATCAGCTTGTGTGGGTGCATACTTTACTTTGTCACGGATATCACGAATTTCTTCAACCCCATTATTAGAAGCGGCATCAATTTCGATAACATCGTTTAATTGACCATTCGTAATAGCGATACATGTCTCACATTTGTTACATGGTTCGCCATTTTCCTGGAAGTGACAATTAACTGCCTTAGCAAAAATTTTAGCTGCGGACGTTTTACCTGTTCCACGTGGACCATTAAAAATGTATGCATGACTTGTTTGTTGTGTCATAATTGCATTTTTCAACGTCTGCGTAATCATGTTTTGTCCAACTAAATCACTAAATTTTTGTGGACGCCAGACACGGTATAAAGCTTGGTAACTCATCACAATCTCTCCTTTCAAAATCTATAAATAGCTTTTTAAATAAAAAAATCTCTCAGCCATTTCTGACTAAGAGTCTTAAATAATCATAATTACTTAAGGCACAAAGTGAATCAAACTTAGTGCTGCTTCCTTCCGGATCTGACACAATTCGTAAGCACACTATTGCCTTAAGGCCTTGCGGCAATTATTATAATACATTAAATTCCAACAAAAAGCTACCTTTATGATTGCTTTTTTTCTTTTCTTTTACGACGAACTTCTCTAAAGAATGATTGGAGTAGGTCTTTGGCTTCATCTAATAATAATCCAGATTCTACTTTTGCTTGATGATTAAATCGTTCATCCGTTAATAAGTTCCCAATGCTGCCTGCAGTTCCTGCTTTAGGATCAAATGCACCAAAGTAAACTTCGGGGATTCTTGAATTGATAATCGCACCACTACACATTGGGCATGGTTCTAGTGTTACGAATAATTGCGCATCTACAAGACGCCAGCTATGAATCGTAGCACAGGCTTCTTGGATGGCTAAAATTTCAGCGTGAAGGGTTGCATCTTGCACGTGTTCACGAATATTATGGCCTCGTCCAATAATCTCACCATTTTGTACAACAACACAGCCAATTGGTACTTCACCAATAATTTTTGCATTTCTTGCTTCATATAAAGCTTCGCGCATAAAAAATTCTTTTTGTTCTTCAGTTAATTTTTCTACCATTTACTTCACACTCATTAAAATATAGTAACCTTTATCTTTTAAAATAATGTCACAATTACCAAAAACTTCAGTCATTCTCTTTTGAGCCGAACTTGCCCCTTGTTTCTTTTGTAATACAGCAAACAATTGTCCGCCAACTTTTAAATGGTCGAATGCGCCACTTAAAATTTCATGAACGACCTCTTTGCCTGCTCTAATAGGCGGGTTTGTAAGAATTGCAGCATAATCTGTCTTTTTTACATGACTGTATGCGGCAGATTCAAAAACTTCTATATTATTAATTTTATTGATTACCGCGTTCTTCTTTGCTAATTCTAATGCTAATTCGTTTACATCTGTCATGTCTATTTTTCGTTCTGGTTGATTCTTGGCTATAGCAAGTCCTATTGGACCGTATCCACATCCAACATCTAAAATATTTCCCGGAATTATTTTTTGTTGCTCAACTGCATTTAATAAAACTCTTGAACCAAAATCGACTGTTTTTTTTGAAAATACACCATTATCTGTGGTAAACTTAAACTCGTTGTTCAACAGTTTAAATGTCCATTCTTTTTCATCATGAATAACATCTGGATTTTTCGAAAAATAATAATTCGTCATATTTTTACCTACTTTCTCAATAGTTTCTATAATACGGAGAAAATCGAATTTTCGCAATCAAAATTTAATATAAACAATCCAAGACCTTGAACACTACATCTTGTGTGATGCAACTTAAAATCACACTAAATGTAGTGTTTTTTTCAATTGATTTTTGGATTATGTGTTGTATACTTATCTTATTAAACAAAACAACAAAGGGGAATTTATATAATGAAAAAAGTTACTGTATTTACAAAAAACAACTGCATCCAATGCAAAATGACAAAACGTTTTTTAGAAGAAAACAACGTCGACTTTGATGAACGTAACATTTCCGAAGACGATAACGCAATCGATTACTTGAAAGGCCAAGGTTTCCAAGCTGTTCCTGTTATAGAAGCTACTGGATTCGATACAATCGCAGGATTTCGTCCTGATATGCTTAAAAAGTTGGCAGTCTAATGAAAATTGTTTTCTTTAGCATTACTGGACAAACACGACGCTTCATCAATAAAATTGGCTATCCTTCATTTGAAATCGATCCAACAAACCCGCTTATTGAATTAAATGAACCCTATATTTTAATTGTTCCAACTTATGAAATTGGGCTCACTGAATCGGTCAACGACTTTATTGAATATCAATCAAATAGAGAAAATATACTGGGTGTTGTTGGCGGTGGGAACCGCAACTTCGCCCAACTTTTTATTTTTACAGCCAAAGATATCGCAACCGACTATCACGTCCCATTATTATATGAATTTGAATTCAATGGCACTGAAGAAGATGTAATCAATATGAAGAAAGTAGTTGATGAAATTGACATTAAAAACGTTAAATAGTGATAAAGTCACTTATTATGATTTAAATAATGAAATTAATATTCCCGTAGACGGTCAAATCCCACTTCAAAAAGATCAAGAAGCCTTAACCGCCTTTTTGAAAGAAAATGTTGCTGAAAATACAATGCAATTTGATTCATTAAAAGCACGTTTTGATTATTTAATTGACAACAACTATATTGAAACTGATTTTTATAATAAATATGACTTCTCATTTATAGAGGAGCTCTACGCTTATTTAGCAGCTCAAAAATTCCATTTCGGTACATTTATGGCTGCCTACAAATTTTATGCTCAATACGCACTTAAAACTGATAATAATGCCTATTACCTTGAAAATTATATTGATCGTGTTGCAATGAACGTTCTTTACTTTGCTGATGGTAATACAGAACTAGCTATGAATTTAGCTGACGAAATGATTCATCAACGTTACCAACCTGCTACACCTAGTTTCTTAAATGCCGGTCGTAAACGTCGTGGAGAATTAGTTTCTTGCTTCCTAATTCAAATTACTGATGATATGAATGGTATTGGACGTGGCATTAACTCAGCACTTCAATTATCTCGAATTGGTGGTGGTGTTGGTATTACGCTCAGTAATTTACGTGGCGCAGGTGCACCAATTAAAGGGATTGAGGGCGCTGCTTCTGGTGTTCTACCCGTTATGAAATTATTAGAAGATAGTTTTTCATATTCTAACCAACTAGGACAGCGTCAAGGTGCTGGAGTTGTCTATTTAGACGTCTTCCATCCAGATATTGTTGCTTTCCTGTCAGCTAAAAAAGAAAATGCTGATGAAAAAATCCGTGTTAAAACTTTATCACTAGGCATCACTGTACCTGATAAATTTTACGAACTCATTAAAGATAATGCAACGATGTATCTTTTCGATCCCTACGGTGTTGAAAGAGAATATGGAGTCCCTTATTCCTATGTTGATATCACAAAAGAATATGACAATATGGTTGCCAATAAAAATATTAGTAAAAAAACGATTCTTGCCCGCGAATTAGAAACTGAAATTTCTAAGCTGCAACAAGAGTCAGGCTATCCTTATATTGTCAATGTTGATACAGCAAATCGCGCAAACCCAATTGATGGTAAAATCATTATGAGTAATCTTTGTTCAGAAATCATGCAGGTTCAGACACCATCAACTGTGAATAATGCACAAGGCTACGATGTTATGGGGACTGATATTTCATGTAACTTAGGCTCAACTAACATTGTTAATATGATGGCTTCTCCAGATTTTGGCCGTTCAGTTGATTCAATGGTTCGCGCTTTAACTTTTGTAACTGATAGTTCAGATATTGATGTTGTGCCTCCTATTCAACATGGAAATAACTTAGCGCATACCATCGGTTTAGGTGCAATGGGCTTACATGCCTACTTCGCTAAAAACCATATGCATTATGGTTCAGAAGACTCAATCGATTTCACTAGTGTTTATTTTATGATGCTTAACTATTACTCATTAAAATCATCAAATGCTATCGCTAAAGAAAAAAATGAAACATTCCATAACTTTGAAAAAAGTACTTATGCAACTGGTACCTACTTTGATAAGTATCTTAACGAAGATTGGGGCCCTACTTCTGATAAAGTTGCTGCCTTATTTGATGGCATCGACATCCCTAATCAAGAAGATTGGGCGACTTTGAAAGCTAATATTCAAACTGACGGTCTTTATCATCAAAATAGATTGGCTGTTGCACCTAATGGCTCTATTTCATATATTAACGATACTACTGCCAGTCTTCACCCAATTATTAACCGAATCGAAGAGCGTCAAGAAAAGAAAATTGGAAAGATTTACTATCCAGCTCCTTACCTTTCAAATGACACGATTCCATACTATACTTCTGCATACGACATGGATATGCGTAAAGTTATTGACGTTTACGCTGCTGCACAGGAACATATCGATCAATCACTTAGTTTAACTTTATTCATGCGTTCAACGATTCCTGAAGGCCTCTACGAATGGAAAAATGGTCGGACAGATAAAATGACAACACGTGACTTAAACATTTTGCGTAATTATGCGTATAATAAAGGTATTAAGTCAATTTACTACATCAGAACCTTTACTGATGATCAAGAAGAAGTTGGCGCAAACGCTTGTGAGAGTTGTGTTATCTAAACTGTAACGGAGGAAAGTTAAATGAATAATGATAGTTACAAAGCAATTAATTGGAACGAAGTTGAAGATCAAGTTGATAAAGCAACTTGGGAAAAACTAACAGAACAATTTTGGTTAGATACACGTATCCCCCTTTCAAATGATTTAGATGATTGGCGTACACTGAGTCCTGCAGAAAAAACATTAGTTGGTCATGATTTTGGTGGGCTAACATTGTTGGATACGGTGCAATCACAAGATGGGATGGAAGCGTTGCGTCATGATACACGGACTGCCCACGAAGAAGCTGTTTTAAATAATATTCAATTTATGGAATCGGTTCATGCTAAAAGTTATTCATCAATTTTTTCAACGTTGAATACAGCTTCAGAGATTACTGAAATTTTCGAATGGACAGACAAAAACGAATTTTTACAAAAAAAAGCACAACGTATTAATGGTATTTACCAAAACGGGTCACCATTGGAGAAAAAAGTTGCTTCTGTTTTTCTTGAAACGTTCTTATTCTACTCTGGTTTCTATACGCCACTTTACTATTTAGGCCATAACAAACTGGCAAACGTTGCTGAAATTATTAAATTAATTTTACGTGATGAATCTGTTCATGGTACCTTCATTGGCTATAAATTCCAATTAGGATTCAACGAACTTTCTGAAGAAGAACAAGGTAAAATGAAGACCTGGATGTATGACCTTCTGTTTGAATTATATGAAAACGAAGAAAAATATACCCATGAACTTTATGATGAAGTTGGTTGGACTGAAGAAGTTTTAACCTTCTTACGTTACAATGCCAACAAAGCTCTAATGAATTTAGGCCAAGATCCTTTGTTCCCTGATACAGCTTCTGATGTTAATCCTGTTGTCATGAACGGAATTTCAACATCAACATCTAATCATGATTTCTTCTCTCAAGTTGGTAATGGCTACTTACTTGGTAGTGTGGAATCAATGGATGATTCAGATTATGAAATTGGTGAAAGCGGCCAAATGAAACGTCGTCCTAAACGTTAGAAAAAAATCCTTACTATCAGCCTAAAAACTGATAGTAAGGATTTTTTATTTAACAGTTTTAACTTTACAATTACAGTAACATTCCCACTATTCCCGCACAAAGTATCAATATTCCTATAATGACCATCCATACACCTGATAAACGATTTAATTTCTCACGATGACTAGAATCCTGCGTTATTTTCTTCATCCTAAAGTTGGTATATTTATTAGGAACCGTTTTAGGCGCATAGTTTCCTAAGATGATCAGCAATGTTCCCACTATCAGTGCAACACTGCTAATAATATTAACCTGATGTCCCAACGCGGTAGCAAATATCATTGTTGCTAAAAGTATTGATAAGATTGGCGTAATCCAAATTAAAGCTGTATCTAGTTTCTTATTTTGACGATTAGTGTTATCTATTACCATTATCACCACATTGATTAAAATCATCAATAATGGGAACCCAATAATAACTAGATTTTTATCACCATACTGATCAATATTACCACCTATATTCCAGTGAATCGGAATTTTATTGGGTAATTTGTGATACAAAACTACTCCCATAATCATTGGAACAAATCCAAATAAGATGGCGCTGATATTCCTTTTATTTTTCATAATTGTCTCCTCCTACCAGATATTGTGACCATTTTAAATAATTCGAAATAGTCGTTTGATTCAAATTAATATGGTTACTACTTTTACCAATTGGCAAGCTATAATCCTTACCAGTAATGTAGTAAAAAAAATAGCATTTAGAGCTAATTAAAAACTAACCCTAAATACTATTTTTTTAAGCGTTCACTTTGTTAATCACTCTTTTATCTGTTGGTAAAACAGTTACTTCAAATTCTGAAATATAAGCATTTTCATAGTCCAATGCCTTAATATTAAAATTAGCAATTTTCATTTCATCATTAGCTCGAAATTTTGAGTCATTATTAAGCACAAATCCAGTAAGCGTCACCGCTTCACTTTCTTCCGTTTCTTTAAGCGTTGTATCAAAATATCTTTCAAAATCATATAATGTCACTTTACCTGAAACTTTAAATTTATTGTTTCCCATATCTACTATATTATCGTCATTCGTATCATCAAATTCTTCTCTAACAACACCAAATAATTCTTCATAGATATCTTTATCTGTAACAATCCCTGAAGTCCCACCATACTCATTAACGACGATAACGATTGGTGTTCTCTTAGATACCATAACATCCATAATACTATGAACTTCAGCATTTTCTTGAACGGCCGGAATATCACGCATAATTGTTGAAATCAAATTTGTCTTATCAATTTTTTCCTGTCGCAATAAATCATAACTATAAACGTACCCGATAACTTTATCTTTATCATTGTTAGCAATAACTGGGAACCTTGAATATCTAGTTCTCCAATATAAATTAACAACGTTTCTAATTGAATCGTCTACGTCTACTGCAACCATCGATGTTCGGTCAATCATGATATCTTCTGCCACTTTATCATTCATATCAAATGCTCGTCGCATGAATGTTAAATCTTCTTCATCAAGTTCACCAGCATTTGCGGATAATCGAGATAATGAGAGAATTTCAGTTTGCGAATAAATATCTTCTTCATTTTCAACTTCATAACCTAACAAATGCGTAATCCAATTTGCTGAACGATCTAAAATCCAAATTAATGGGTATAACACAATATGGAAAAACATAATAGGACGGACAATAAATAATAATACTGGCAATGGATCTGCAATTGCAATATTTTTAGGTACTAAATCAGTAAAAACAGCATGAATAACAGTAAAAATAAGAATTGCAGCAACCGATGCAATAGCATTTGCCATAGCCGCGGGTAATATATTTGATTGTATAATCGCATCTGCTATTGTTTTTTCACCAATCCAACCTAAAATCAAACTAGTTGAAGTGATTCCAACTTGGGCCGTTGACAGATACTCCGTTAGGTTCTCCGTCATATGAATAGCCCGCTTAATATTTTTAAGCGGCTTTTTCCCATACATATCTTTCAATGCACTAATACGGACACGAACCAACGCATACTCAGTCAGTGTAAATAACACAGACAAAAGTAATATTGCGATAATAACAATTACATTCACTAAATAATTTTCCGGACCAGAATCCAAGGTAACACCCTACTTTCAATTTGTTGTAATTTCTTAACTTCCATTATATCAAAAATATTGTTCATAAACTAGTTAACACTTTATCATTATATCTAAAATAAGGCTATCTAAATCGATATATCTTGGTATTATCTTAATTATAATTAAGAAGTGTCATTTTTAATTAGCCTTTTCGTAAACAACTATTACTTAAATAAGTTATAATAAAATTATCATATAAATAATTAGAATTGGGGATCTATAATGAATTTTTTAAAGAAATATGGTTTTTATTTAATGGCACTTGCCGTTATAAGTGAGTGGATTTTGCCTTTAGCATTAGCACCATTTGTACCTGGTTATTTGCAATTCACTAATTTAATTAGTGATTTTGGGGAAGTTGGCGTTCCAACTCATATGGCATTTAAAGTTTGGGAAGTTATAAATGGACTTCTTTTCTTACTTTCAGCACCAGCTTTCTATGAATATTTTAAAGGTACGTCAAAAAAATTAGCCAGCTGGTTTACCGCTATGTTAATTATTTTTAGTATGACCGATTGTCTTTTAACAGGAATTTTCGATCGTGCACTCACATCAAATACACAAAGCATTACGGGTATGATCCACAATTATTCGTCAGGCATTGGCGACACCGCTCTTTTGATTAGTATGTTTTTTTTATTAAAACTCTATCAAAAGCAAGGTAAAAAACTAATTACAACCCTTTTATTAGTTGCCTTTATTATTTCACTAGGAATTCAATTTTTATTTGTTTATCCAAGAATTATGCCAGATTCACAATTTAAAATTCCTTATCGTGGTTTGTGGCAACGTTTAAATTTATGGTTACTCTATATGCCATTTTTATTAATCTCTATCAAAAATATGTTTAAAAAAAGATAATACTAATTAATGAAATGCCTCACAATTATTAGACATAAGTCTAGTAATTGTGAGGCATTTTTATATCTAAATAATCGAGTAAGAAAGCAATCATCATACGCAGTTTCCAGACTAAAAGTACGTTAAATTAACTATTTGTTCACTACATTTAGAGTTTCTTTTGCTTCATAACAAACGTATTTCTTGCAAATTAAAAGACATAATTCCGATATTTTACCGGAATTATGTCTTGGTGTCTCAAATAATATATATCTCTACCCTTTTAATATACTATATTATCTAATATTCTTTATTAAAAACTTCATTATAGGGCTAGGCATTCTATCCTTTTTATCTACTGATTTTTTTTGATTTACAACTGCTAAAATCTGTAATAACGTAAAGGCAATCGAACTACGTTTCCTAAATGAAATATATTTTGGCTGCCATTTAGTTACATATTTATTTTTATACTTCTTTAGTCCCTGGAAACCATAAAAATGATACCCATATTCATAAATTAAATGAGCTATTTTTTCTTCCGCAAAACTAAATTTAGATTCACCTACATTCGACAATGGTGCCATACCCATATCGAATAATTCATAGCCGCCTTCTTTTGCTTGTTGAAAAAGGCTAATAAAGATTTTATCCATAATACCAGATGGCGCTTCTTCTCTACTATATCTCATCAAATCAATCGATAAGACCCTATTATTTCCGGTTGGCATCATTGTCGCAAAGGCAACCTTATGTCCCTCAGAATCATTAATAATAGCAATAGGCGCTTGATTAAGATAATATTCATCGAAAAATCCTAAAGAAAATCCTTTTTCAGCTTGTCCATTCAGCCAACTATCAGATATTTTTTTCAATTCTTGAATAGTTTCCTTTGAATAAGGGGGCTCGATCATTGCAAATGTATAGTTTTCTCGTTCAAATTTATTCATTAAAGCACGTTCAGAACGTCTTTTTTTACCAGCCAATTCAAATTCAGCTACTCTAACAAAACCTTCTTCACCCGTTTTAATGAAATCAAATCCAACTTCATGTAACATCATTGTTAACTTCGCATCAACTTCATAAAAAACTAATTCTAATCCTTCAATATCTGCGTCAACAATAAATTGATTAATTGCTTCACGAATAAACTCATGATTACCAACAGGTTCACCCATAACCACTAATTTATTCGATTTTTTTTGATAAAGGAAAAATACTTCGTCCTGTCCATCATTTTGATAGAAATAAACATTTTTATCCTTTAAAAATGAAAGATGACTGACTTCATTACCACCATAAGTATCAATTACATTTTTAACACGATCTGCTGGAAAATCTTGCTTACCAAATCGTTTATCCTTACCAGATAAGTACGTAAATGCAATCCATAACACCACAACTGCAGAAAGTAAACCTAGGAATCCTGATAGCCATATCTTTTCTGAAGGAAATAAGAATACATCTGGAACTTTACCCTTAAAGTGGAATTCTGGCATGTTATAGAATCCTACGATTGTGTATAAAATGAATGTTCCAGCAAATATACTTCCATCAATTAATAAACGGCCCCATGAATATTCAAATCTTTCACGATAAAATATTGGTTTAGATAATAGTGCACAAATGAGAATGATAGTTAAGAAAATAAGTATTGTTACTGAGAAATCATGCCACAATGTATTAGCAATACCCACGACAACAAAGATAATCATTGGCCAATAGACACGTTTAACTTTAGATTCAATACCTCGACCAATCCCAATCATTAAGAATGCAAGTATAATATTACTCATTTGATGAATGAAATAAAAGGTATAAGGATATAAGTAATTAATAATTGGATTAGTAAATGTAAATTCTGGAACCGTTGAAGCAAGTAATAAGATGATACCTGTCATATAGAAAAATAACACAAGTATAAAATGTGCTACTCTACTGAGTAAGATAACTGGTAGTCCATTTAAGTACTCATTAAGACGATGTCCTGAATCTTTAACGAATAATAATACCCCCACTAAGAATGGGAATATATAATAAAATAATCGATAAAACAATAACCAGATAACAGCTGTGCTATCCTGTACACCTAATGTTTGTAACCCTAAAATCATAAAGACATCAAAAGAACCTAACCCACCCGGAATCATTGAAATAACACCGATAATTGATGCGATAATAAATAACGGGAAGACAGCAACTAAATTAGATGTATCAACATTCATCATAAATCCGATATAAATGAAAAATAAACCAGCAGATCCCCATTCTAAGGAAGAGCCAAGTATTAACGTTAGTTCACGACCTAATGTTAAATCTGCAAAAAATTCTGAATCTCTTGTCTTTGTAATAATAAAAACAATTGGAAAATATAGGCCACCTAATAACAACCAGACCCAATACTGTCCGAATTGTGGTCCAATATTTAATCCAAAAATCATGAATAAAGAAACCCAACAATATAGTGATAGACCCGCAACTAAAAATAATGCTATTTTTGATATAGCAAATAGCACCTGTTTTTTAGACGCATTTTTACTATAAAAATTAGCTCTAAGTGATGCACCTAGTAGGCCACCAAATCCTGCTATGTTAGTCATTGTATTCGTTATCCAACCGCTTTGAAGAATGTATCGCCAAGAATACTTTTCTGGTAAAAATTTAACCATGACAAAATCATAAATCATCATCGGAAGGACAGCAATAAATCCAATTACCAACATTAATATAATGGATTTTACTGACTGTGATTCAAAACTTTGCTGAACTTGTTCACCATTTATATCCTTAAATATTTGTCCAACTTGGATAATAACAAAAATTAAAACTGATAAAACAAATAAAAGCTTAATTGCTGTTAATCTTTTTTTAATAAATTCATTACACGTACTAATTATTTTTTTCATTTTTTGAATCCCCCGATTTATTTTTTGTTACTTATACTCCCCCCGGAATATATAATACTATTTTTTCTTTTGTTCTACGTAACCTTCATTTCACAATAAAGTCTATATCGTTAATAAAATTAATGTAGTCTATGTAAAATTTGGTATAAAATAACTAACATCACCATAAAAATAATTTGCTTCGATCTAGTTACTATTTCTAAATTAACTCTTTTATCTACATACTAACTAATTTTAAATAAGCGCTGGTGATCATGCCAAACTGTGGACATTAATAAATAACTAATGATGTATATAGAAAAAGTTTAACATTAATTAATAATTCGACGAATTTCTAATTTTAAAGAGATTTCAAACGCTAATATTGGAATAGTTATCGCTATCCTTTAAATAGACGCTTCTAATTATGTTCGTTTATAGCTTACCCCCTCTACATTTTGTCCATTTTATTCAATATTTTTTCAGATATATGTTTATTTAAATACCTTACCACGATTTATTAACATAACCAAACATTTTGCAAAAAAATAGCACGATGATTTCCAATAAATTGGAAATCATCGTGCTTAAAATTATTCAAAAATAAAAATATTATTATTTGAGAGTAACTACTGCGCCAACTTCTTCTAAAGAAGCTTTCATTGCTTCAGCTTCGTCTTTAGAAATACCTTCTTTGATAACTGATGGAATGTTATCAACTAAACCTTTAGCGTCTTTAAGGCCTAAACCTGTAATTTCGCGAACGGCTTTGATAGCTTTAACTTTTTGGTCGCCAGCTTCTGTTAATTCAACAGTAAATTCTGATTTTTCAGCAGCAGCTTCGCCAGCACCAGCGCCAGCAGCAGCTACAGGAGCAGCAGCTGAAACACCGAATTCTTCTTCGATTGCTTTAACTAAGTCGTTTAAATCTAAAATGCTTGCTTCTTTTAAATCAGCAATGATTTTTTCTGTATCTAATGACATGTGTGTATCCTCCATTTTATGTGTACGATTTTGTGTGTACCTTTAGGTACCGATCATAGATGCTAAGTATTAAGCAGCAGGTTCTTCGTCTTTACTTTCTGCAACAGCGTTAATTGCATAAGCAACGTTGCGAACAGGTGCTTGTAATACTGAAAGTAACATTGAAAGTAAGCCATCACGACTAGGTAATGTAGCAAGAGCGTTAATTTCTTCTAACGTTGCAACTTTACCTTCAATGACACCACCTTTAATGCTAAGTGCTTCAGCAGTCTTAGCAAAATTAGCCATAATACGTGCAGGTGCAACAACATCTTCGCTAGAAAATGCGACTGCAGTAGGTCCAGAAAATACTTCTTCCATACCTTCATACCCTGCTTTTTCAGCAGCACGTACTAAAATCTTGTTTTTGATAACTTTCATTTCAACGCCTGCTTCGCGTAATTCCTTACGTAATGCAGTCACTTGTTCAACCGTTAAACCACGGTAATCCACAACAACTGCAGATGCAGCGTTATTGAATTTTTCAGTTACTTCATCCACAATTAATGCTTTTTGTGCGATAAATTCTTTACTCATAATTGATTCACCTCCTGTAGTCGTGTCAGAGCTTTTTTACAATAAAAAAACTCCGTGTCCACCAAGACACAGAGAGAGTAATACTTCACTCCTCGGCAGGTAAATTAAGGCTTGCGCCACCTGAGTCTTCGGTAGAATCATAAATTAATTGACTTCCATAAATTTAACACAGTTAGATATATGGGTCAACTAAAGAAATTTAATTATCTAATATTAGTTTTGAGCCAAGTTTAAGCTTGGACCAAATGTTGTAGCAACAGATAAATGTTTGATATAGCCACCCTTAACTGATGATGGGCGAGCTTTAACAATAACATCGTTGATAACATCAAAGTTACCAATTAATGCTGCATCATCAAATGATACTTTACCAATTGGAACATGAACATTTCCATCTCTATCAGTACGGTAAGTTACCTTGCCGGCTTTAGATTCTGAAACTGCTTTTTCAACGTCCATTGTAACAGTACCTGTTTTAGGATTAGGCATTAAACCTTTAGGTCCTAAGACACGGCCTAAACGTCCAACTTGGGCCATCATATCTGGTGTTGCAATAGCAACATCAAAATCTAACCAGCCACCAGAAATACGTTCAACCAAGTCATCATCACCAACAACGTCAGCGCCGGCTGCAAGTGCAGCTTTAGCTTTATCGCCTTTAGCGAATACAACAACAGTTTGGTCTTTACCAGTACCATTTGGAAGTACAACAGCCCCACGTAATTGTTGGTCTGCTTGTTTTGTATCTAAGTTTAAGTTGTAAGCAAGTTCAATTGTAGCGTCAAACTTAGCAAAGTCCATTTTCTTAGCTAATGCGATTGCATCAGTAATTGAATAGTTTTTACCTTCTTCAACTTGTTTTAAAGCGTCTTGATAATTTTTACCTTTTTTAGCCATCTTGAATTTTCCTCCTTGCAATATGTGGTCTAACGGATAAACCTCCCACTTGATACATCTATTTTCATAGAGTATCCGACCGAGAAGCGTGTTTGTAGTTAGGAATTAACCTTCTACAACGAATCCCATGCTTCGTGCAGTTCCTTCGATCATGCGCATTGCAGATTCAACACCTGAAGCGTTTAGATCTTGCATTTTAGTTTCAGCGATTTGTTGAACTTGAGCACTAGTTACTGTTGCAACTTTTTTAGTGTTAGGTTCGCCAGAACCACTTTCAACGCCTGCAGCTTTCTTTAAAAGAACTGCTGCGGGTGGTGTTTTTGTAACGAAATCGAATGAACGATCTTCGTAAACACTAATTACAACGGGAATTAACATACCAGCTTGGTCAGCTGTACGTGCATTGAATTCCTTTGTAAAGCCCATGATATTAATACCAGCTTGTCCTAATGCAGGACCAACCGGTGGAGCAGGAGTTGCTTTCCCTGCTGGAATTTGTAATTTAACGACGTTTGCTACTGTTTTAGCCACGTGACATACCTCCTTGTAAAATCCGTGCGTGGTAAATGGAGATATAAATTTCTCCTCCCACTGTATGCAGAACATACTAATATAATATAACACCCAGATGGGTTCCACGCAATCTTATTTATGCTTTTTCCATAAAAATGTGTAAATTGATTCATCAACTCGTTTATTTTCATGTAATAATCTGTGTGCTGCTCTTCGACCGCTCACAATAAGTTCCTGATAATTAAGCTGATTTTCAACTAAATAGCGAAGTGATAAAACACTATTAATGGAAACAGCGCCATCATTGCCATTTTTCAAATCGCCAGCAATATTTAAAAATTGTAAATTCTCCGGTAGATGCTGCATTGCCTTTTCAAAATACTGGTAGAGTGAAGTCGTTTCCACTGGACCTTTATCAGTTAAAAATAAATCTTCAATGATAGGCGTATTTTGTGCTACATTATGATCATTGTATGGTGCACCAATTGAAATGGCATGTGCCACCATTGGGACATCAGTCATATCTCTGTATTCTGTCATATAGCGTAATATACTGACACTACCCATTGAATGCCCAACAAAATCGACCTTTTCAATGGCATAAGCGCCATATAAAAATTGCATAATATAATGTAACCATAAGCTTTGTTTTTCAACAGGAGCTATATTATTTTTAAATAAAACTTGAATGAATGGTTGCGCAGATCTTAATTGACCTTCAACATGTAAACTACCATTATCATCAACTATGATAACCATATCTTTACGACCATAGCCTGCTCGTTCAAAACGGGCAATCATTGGGCCAAAAGAAAGTCGATTACCACTATAACCGTGAACAAATAGTGTTGGGGTCATCTTGTCGCTAGGTACAATTGGATCAGAGGCATCAATTGAAACATGCCCTAATCGTCTAAATTTATTCCCAATGAAAAAACTTGTGCCTGCTCCTAGACCTAACAAGCCTATCTTCAAAAGTCCCTTAGTCATTAAATCACCTTCTACTTTTGTGAGTTATCACCCTAGCCTAATAATTTATCTACTTGATCAAAGTTCAATTCTGTACTTGTTTCACGACCAAACATATCAATATCAACTTTAAGTTTTAATTTTTCATTATCAATTTCCGTTACTTTACCGATAAGGTTAGCAAATGCACCTTCAATAATTGTGACAGATTCACCAATTTCAATGTCCAATTCTTGATGACGAGCACTCATACCCAAACGACGAAGAATCAATTCTACTTCTTCAGGTAATAGTGGTGCTGGTTTACTTCCGGCCCCATGAGAACCAACGAACCCAGTTACGCCTGGTGTATTACGAACAACATACCATGATTCATCTGACATACCCATCTCAACTAAAACATATCCAGGGAATGTTTTCTTCATATCTGTTTTTTCTTTACCATTTTTAACTTCACGTTCTTCTTCTTCAGGAACAACTACACGGAAAATAAAATCTTCCATACCCATTGATTGTGCACGTGATTCAATATTTGTTTTAACTTTATTTTCGTAACCAGAGTAAGTATGTAAGACATACCAACTTTTTTCGATTGATTCCATTATATATATCTCTCCTTAAATTATCAGCTTCATTTTTCTCAAACAAAAAAAACTCCGCATCAACGAAGTTTTCTCACTTGTGTCATTATATCAAAACATCAGTTAAATAGCTATTCTTCTATGAAAATAGGGTTAAGAATGCAGAAGCACCTGAATCAACAATCCAGAAGAAAATCGCAAACATAATTGCAGTTACAACAACAGTTGTTGTATCACGACGTAGTTCCTTACCTGTTGGCCAAGTTGTTGCTTTAATTTCTACGATAACACTTTTAAGAAATGCATTAATTTTTCTCATAACTATCCCCCTATTTTGTTTCACGATGTAACGTATGTTTATTACAATATTTACAAAATTTATTTACTTCTAAGCGTTCGGTTCTGCTCGGTTTTGCAGCTACAATATAATTTCGTGAGCCACAAACGATACAAGCCAATGCTACTTTTCTTTGTGCCATGACTTTTTCTCCTTAATGTAAAGTTAACTAACGCTAACTTCGACTAACATTTTTAAAGAATACACTCATTTTACATTAAAAGAAAGAAAAAAGGAACCACCCTCTTTTCTTTCTTTCCTAATTATCGATTTTCTTTAAAAAATAACCCAAGCTTACTCTTACACCTTGAGATAGATCCTAATACCTTTTTCATATCGCACTCTAAAATAAGCGCAATTTCTTCTGGCTTTTTCATTTGATAATAAAGTAAAACAAAAGTACTTCTTTCTAACTCTGACAATTTCAATTCAAAATCATCCAATTTTTCTTGAAGGATAATTCTGTCATCTGCCAATATCTCACAATAAAACGAAGGCCGTTCACATTCACCATAAGTTTCTTCATATCGTTCCAAAGAATGCGAGTTCGCATCAGACAGCCTTTTAGTCGCTGATTGTTTGCGAATTAAACTAAAAATACAATTCGATAGACTGGTTTTAAAATACTGTCCAAACGTAATTCCTTTGTTCGGTTGGTAATTTTTTAATGCTTTAAAACAAACAGCTCTAGCCTCTTGTAAAAAATCTTCAGTATCCCATAATTTTAGATAGTATTTACGAATCATCGAATAAACCATTGGACGATATCGTTCAAATAACGGTTCAAATTTATGTTCTGCACCTAATTTAATTTGGCAAATCAATTGAAAATCTGTTTCGTTTTCAGTACTCCGGTAAGTTTCATCTAACAAGTAGACTCTCCATATCCGGGTCTCCATTTTTCAATATACCAAACATAATGACTGATTACAACAGTTGCTTAGTCATGTGATAGGTGATCACGCAATTCAGCCAGACTATCTAATTGTTCTGAGTCCCATGGTGAACGACGAACCGATGCCTCCGTTTGATATTTTTTGGCTTGTTGAGCAACTTCTTTTTTAGATTCATTAATGTCTTTGTATAACTCCCATGCAGGAATTCTTAATGCACCTTGTGAGAAAATAGTCCACTGTTCTGCTTGATCACTCGTTGCAACAGTTACCTGTGTGAGTTTAGTCTGTAACTCACCTATCATTGCTTCAATATAACTATCAGCCGTCTGACCCTCTGCTGTCCAAATAATCTCTAATCCATATTTTGTATAACTCTTTGATAGTCCTGGAACATACATTGCATCAAAGACAACGATTAACCGAGAGTCAATCTGTTTATGATAATTTGATAATTTGTGCAGTAGCAAGTCACGTGCTTCATCAAGTCGCTCTGATTGTTTCAATCGATTTAATTCTGGCCAATTACCAATCATATTATAGGCATCTACAACCAAAATTTGCTTTTTCATTATTATTTACCCCTAGAAGTAAATCCTTGATAAATAAGTAAACTGGCTGCGACACTGGCGTTTAAACTTTGAACGTGTCCAACCATTGGAATAGTCAACATACCATCACAAGCTTTTTTCAATAACGGTGAAATACCTTTACCTTCGTTACCAATTACGAGGGCTGTGGGTCCTTTAGCATCCCATTCACGATAATCTTGTCCATCCATATCTGTTCCGAAGACCCATAATCCGGCCTTTTTCAATTCATTTACAGTATTTACCAAATTAGTTACGCGAGCAACTGGCATATATTCAATTGCACCTGTTGACGTCTTAGCAACTGTTGACGTTAAACCGACTGCGCGACGTTTTGGAATAATAATTCCATGTACACCCGCAGCATCGGCTGTTCTCATAATTGATCCTAAGTTATGTGGATCTTCAACATTATCTAAAATAAGGAAAAATGGTGGTTCATCTTTATCAGCTGCACTTTTGAAAAGATCTTCAATAGTTGCATATTCAAATGCGGCAACTGCTACAATAACGCCTTGGTGATTTTGTTGATCTGATAATAAATCTAATTTACTTTTAGGAACTAGTTGTGTGATAATACCTTTTTTCTTAGCTAACTGTTCAATACCACTTAAAACATCTGATTTTAATCCAGTTTGTAAAAATAATTTGTTAATTGATTGATTACTTTTTAACGCTGCTTCTACAGGGTGACGACCAATAATAAAATCGCCAGCCTCTTCACTACTTCTTGGTTGTCCCATTTAAGTTCTCCTTTTCAACGGTGTTAATACACCATTTTGCCAATTCGGCCAATCTATCGTTTTGATTACTCAAAAATAAGTAGCCAAACAATGCTTCAAATCCAGTTGAAATACGATACGTTATTACTGATGTATTTTTAGCTGAAGTATGACTTTTAGCATTACGTCCACGTTTAAAGTAGTCTATTTCTTCTTCAGTTAAAATATTATTTTCTGTCATTTTATCTATCAAGAAAGCTTGTGCTTTGGCTGATACATAATGTGTTGCTTGATGGTGTAATTGAGTTGGTCTTGTAAGTCCTTGTACAAGTAAGTGTTTACGAACAAATACTTCATAAATACCATCGCCCATATAAGCTAACGCAATCCCATTCATTTGTTGATAATCTGCATTATTTTCCATTAGTCTTTTCTCCATCTAGTTCCTTGTGGTGTGTCTTCCAAAATAATTCCTTCTGCTGCAAGTTGATCTCGAATTTCATCGCTTTTTTGAAAATCTTTTTGTTTCTTAGCTTCTATTCTTTGTGCAATTAATTTTTCAACTCTGATATCTAGAGCATCAGCTACTTGTCCAAAAGCTAATCCAAAAACTGATGTCATTTCTTTAAAAATTTCTAACAAGTGATTAATTGAATCTCGTTCCACTTGTTTGTTTTCAGAATAGACATTCATTTTCTTAGCTAAATCATAGATAACTGCAATACCATTTTGTGAATTAAAATCATCATCCATAGCAGTTTCAAAATTGGATAAGCTCTCATTAATTTGATTTTCTATTAATTTATTTTCTCCTGAAATAGCATCGTTCAATCGATAAGTTAAGTTATCAAATGCTGTTTTCAATTTATTTAAATTATTAGTCGCTTCATCAATATTCGCTTGGCTATACTGAATTGGACGGCGGTAATGCGTTGTTGCCATAAAGAAACGGATAACTTGTGGATTGACTTCTTTAATCATATCATGCACCGTAACAAAATTACCTAGTGATTTACTCATTTTTTCATCATTTTCACCAATTGTTACAAATCCATTATGCATCCAATAGTTAGCAAATTTTTGACCCGTTTCAGCTTCACTTTGAGCGATTTCATTTTCATGATGTGGAAACATTAAATCCTGTCCACCACCATGAATATCAATCGTTGGACCTAGGTATTTTGTTGCCATTACAGAACACTCAATGTGCCAACCCGGACGGCCCTTACCAAATGGAGAGTTCCAAGAAAGATCATCATTTTTGACTGATTTCCAAAGTGCAAAATCAATTTCATCTTCTTTTCGAGCCGTTTCTTCAGTATCAACATGCTGACTGGCACCTTGTTCTAATTCGTTGATATTTTGATCAGATAATTTACCATAATCTGGAGATTTACGCGTTCTAAAATAAACATCCCCATCAGATACATAAGCATAACCTTTATCAATTAAATTTAATATAAATTGAATGATATCATCAATATTTTCTGTCGCCTTTGGATTTTTAGTTGCTGGTTCAATCGCCAATGCCTTGGTATCTTCCATGAAAGCAGCAATAAACTTATCGGCTAATTGTTGAACTGTTATATGGTCTTCTTTAGCAGCTTTGATCATTTTATCATCAACATCTGTAAAATTAGATACATAGTTAACTTTAAAATGACGATATTCAAAATATCGACGAATTGTATCAAACGCAATAGCACTTCGCGCATTTCCAATATGAATATAGTTATAAACGGTTGGCCCGCAAACGTACATACTAACTTTCCCAGACACAAGTGGTTTAAAAACCTCTTTTTGATTCGTTAATGTATTATAAATTGAAATCATTTTATCACCCGCCATTTAATCTTTTTGTTAAAAAAAGACGTCTTTTATATACTTATAAAAGACGTCTTCAACGTTGTTCCACTCCTTAAGATGTAGTGAACCTACATCCAACAATGAGTTAACGTTCATTACACGACTATAATTACTTTGTTCATCATAGCATTTTAAAGAGGCACTTCACAACTAACGTTTGTTTTCTCACATCACCGAAAACTTTCTAAAAAACGCCAATAAGTTGTTACTCTCTCTTATCAAAAATTATTTTGTATTCATTTCTTCTAACGTTTTGTTCAAATGAGCTAATGCTTTTTCACGACCAAGCAATTCGATTGATGCTGGTAGTTCTGGTCCATGCATTTCACGCGTTGTTGCAATACGGATTGGCATATATAATTGACGACCTTTAATTTTTGTATCTTTTTGAATTGATTTAATTGTTGCTTGGATAGCAACAGCATCAAAAATATCAATCGTTTTAATGCGTTCAGCAAATTCTTTTAAAACTGTTGGTGCTGTTTCAACAGCTAACTCTGCCTTTGCTTCATCATCAAGAACAGGTGGTTCGCTTAAAAATACTTCTGCCATTTCAGTAATTTGACCTGTATATGACATTTGTTGCTTATAAAGGCTAATTAATTTACGAGCCCATTCAATTCTTTCTGCACTTGGATCAGCTTCAATTTTACCATCTTGAATTAATTGACGTAAAGCCAAATCCATTACTTTATCTTCATCAGCTGTTTTAATATATTGATTATTAATCCATTCTAATTTTTTACCATCAAATGAAGCTGGTGACTTGCTTAAACGTTTAGGATCAAACATTTTAATCAATTCTTGGCGAGAGAAAATTTCACTTTCGCCAACTGGTGACCAGCCTAATAAGGTAATGAAGTTTACCATAGCTTCTGGCAAGTAGCCTAATTCACGATATTGTTCAATGAATTGGAGAACATTTTCATCACGTTTACTTAATTTTTTTCCTGTTTCTGTATTGATAATTAATGTCATATGTCCAAAGATAGGTGCATCCCAGCCAAATGCTTCATAAATCATCAATTGCTTAGGCGTATTGGCAATATGGTCATCCCCACGAAGAACATGCGTAATTTCCATCAAGTGATCATCAACAACAACAGCAAAGTTATATGTTGGCATACCATCACGTTTTTGAATAACAAAATCGCCACCAATAGTATTGGAATCAAAGGTAATTTCACCTTTAACAATATCTTTAAATTCGTATTTTTTGTTTGCTGGAACACGGAAACGAATAACAGGTGTTAAACCGGCAGCTTTTGACTCTGCAATTTTAGCAGTAATCTCATCATCAGACATACCTGCATATTCGTATTCATAATGTGGCATTTCATTACGTGCTTTTTGAGCATCACGGTCTGCTTCGAGTTCATCTTCTGTTTTATATGACTCGTAAGCTAAATTTTTATCCACTAATTCTTGGATTAATGGTAAATAGATATCTTTACGTTCTGATTGACGATAAGGACCAAATTCTCCTGGTTTGTCAGGACCTTCATCCCAATCCATGCCTAACCATTTTAAGTTATCTAGTTGGCTGCGTTCACCATCAGCAATATTTCTCTTTGTATCAGTATCTTCAATACGGATAACAAAAGTACCCTTTTGACTTCTCGCAAATAAGTAATTAAATAGAGCGGTACGAGCATTTCCAATGTGTAAATGTCCAGTTGGACTTGGTGCATATCTGACACGAATTTTATTTTTAGCCATGATAACGCCTCTTTCTTTTTTCTGTATTTAGTTACTACGATATAAACCGTTTATTTAAGGCTTTATTCAACTAATCTAGTTTACAATGAATCGGATAAAAAATAAAGCCAATAATCTTAGTATTGACTTTATTTCTTATCGTTTATTTTTTTCATTGAATGTAATGGTTTTGCAAAAATCATTCTTCCAGCATCCGTTTGAAGTGCACTTGTAACGACAACGTCAATTGATTTGTTTAGGAAATACTTTCCTTCTTCCACGACAACCATTGTTCCATCATCCAAATAAGCAACACCTTGTTGACGCTCAGAACCATTTTTTATTACCATAACATGTAATTGTTCTCCAGGAATAACCCGAGGTTTCAATGATTTAGCTAGTGCATTTACATTCAAAATCTGGACATTTTGAAATTCGCTAACTTTGTTTAAATTAAAATCATTTGTGACAATAACCCCATCAATCGTTTTAGCTAATTTAATTAACTTACTATCTACTTCTTCAATTTCTTCAAAATCACCTTCATACATTTCAATCGGCATGATTTTTTCATCTTGAAGTTTATTTAAAATATCTAATCCTCTACGACCCCGAACACGTTTGATACTATCAGCTGAATCTGCAATATATTGGAGTTCATATAAAACAAAATTAGGAACTAATAATGTTCCTTCAATAAAGCCAGTTTTAATCAAATCATAAATCCGGCCATCAATTAAGATATTTGTATCTAATATTTTATATTCATGATAATTATCATTGACATTACGGTCTAGTAAACTACTTTCAACGACATCACTTTTCTTATTTTTTGATGCAAATAATTTACGCCAATCCTCCAAACGATTAGTTCCTATAACAAAACCCAAGTATCCAAGTAAAAATAGTAACAAAACGGGTACAATTGTGTTCAATAGCCATATTTCTGATCGATAGAATGGTGTTGAGATTAAAATTGCAATAACCATACCAACAATAGTTGAAACACTCGCTGTTAGTAGCATCATTGGGCTTTGATTAGTTAAATAATTTTCAATATTTGCCAGTAATTTTTCTAGTGGCGTTATGATAAATAAAGATAGAATAAGAGCTAAACCGACACCTATTAAAAAATTAACAACACTATTATTTAATATACCAATCTCCGCAATACTCACTAATTTCCAAAAAAGTGGTAGCAAACTAACACCAATTCCACCGCCGACTAGTGCAACAACACCTTTAATAATATTTCTACGCATTGACAACTCCTCCTTTCTAACTAAACACTACTTTTAGTGCTTCGCTTAGTGTAGCAACACCAACAACTGTAATTCCTTTAGGTGGTGTCCATCCTGATAAATTATTTTTAGGAATAAAAATTCGTTTAAATCCAAGCTTTTGTGCTTCAGCAACCCGTTGTTCAATCCGATTAACACGTCGAATTTCACCAGTCAATCCAATTTCACCTACAAAACTGTCTGCAGGGTCTGTTTCTTTATCTCGATAACTTGACGCAATACTAACAGCAATCGCTAAATCAATAGCTGGTTCATCTAATTTTACGCCACCAGCCGCCTTAAGATAAGCATCCTGGTTCTGTAATAATAAACTTGCACGTTTTTCAAGAACGGCCATTATTAATGACACACGATTGTGATCAAGCCCTGTAGTTGTACGCTTCGCCGTTCCGTAAACTGTTGGTGTGATTAATGCTTGAACTTCAACCAAAATAGGTCGTGTTCCTTCCATAGATACAACAATAGCAGAACCTGTTGCGCCAGCCAAACGTTCTTCTAAGAAAATTTCTGATGGGTTTGCAACTTCAAATAACCCACCTTCACGCATATCAAAAATTCCAATTTCATTTGTTGAACCAAATCGGTTTTTAACAGCGCGTAAAATACGGAACGTGTGATGCATATCTCCTTCAAAATAAAGGACTGTATCAACCATATGTTCCAAAATTTTGGGACCAGCAATTGCACCACCTTTTGTTACATGTCCAACAATAAAAATCGTAATACCATTCGTTTTAGCAATTTGTAATAATTCAGCAGTTACTTCTCGAATTTGAGAAACACTGCCAACTGCAGCAGACATTTCTGGTTCTTGCATTGTTTGAATTGAGTCAATGACTACGTAATCAGGATTTAATGTCTCAATATTTTGACGAATATTACCCATATCTGTTTCAGGGTAAAGATAAAATTTCTGACCTCCAACACCGAGGCGCTGTGCACGCATTTTAATCTGAACAGCACTTTCTTCACCAGAAACATATAAGACAGTTCCGCCAGTTTGGCTTAGTTGACCAGAAACTTGTAAAAGTAATGTTGATTTACCAATGCCTGGATCACCACCAATTAAAACTAATGACCCGGGTACAACACCACCACCAAGAACACGATTTAATTCACCTAACTCAGTTTCAACACGTTCTTGTTCTGCCATTGAGATATCATCTAATAGTTCTGGTTTAACAGAAGCTCCAGTAAAACTGACACGAGCTTTACGATCTGCTTTTTGTGATTGTTCACGCTCTTCTACCATCGTGTTCCATTCGTTACAGTTAGGGCAACGACCCAAATACTTTGGTGAGGTGTATCCACAGTTTTGACATACAAATTGCGTTTTTACTTTTGCCATACAAACTCCCCACCCTTTCATTATAAATTCTATTGTTAATATTTTATCACATAAACGACAACCTGTAATTTCAATTGAAATTCTTAATCATTCTATAATAACTATTTACCTGATGAACCAAATCCGCCAATACGTTTTGTAGCGGTCACCTTTTCATTATCAACAGTTAAATAGGGCATAAAAATCCCTTGGCCTATCCGATCTCCTTTTTTTACCATTTGATCTTTTAAACTAAAATTAACAATTTGTATGAAAATTTCACCTTCATTTTTTTCGTTATTATAGTAATCAGAATCAATAACACCAATTCCATTTGGTAAAATCAGTCCACGTTTTAAGGGGCTACTTGAACGATTTGCTAATAATAAAAATTCATTATCTAGCATATACGCTTTAATTCCTGTGGGAATTAAATAAGGTTTCAAAATTTTATTTGCTTGAATGAGCTCTTCTTCAGCCACCGATTCACGATGCCTAATTAGCCATAAAACCTTTAAAAATCCACTTTTCCAGATTGAAGGTAATGTAAAATCTTCAGCTGCAGCTAAGTCATATCCTGCCGAAGTTGTTGTTGATCGAACGGGTAAGTCAATTTTCCCTGCATATTTAGTAACAATTTCAAATCCTCTTGTTTTCATTTGTTTATCCCCGTAATCTGTTTACTTTTTATCTTACCTCATTTATGACATAAATGGCTAGTTTTTGGGCATTTTTTAATGGTATAATTACATTCAAAGGGAAGGTGTTCAAATGGATTTCCAACTAAATGAAACCGATTTACGCGTGTACAACGTTAATGACGAGTTAATTAGTCGAATTAGTTTTACCATGATTAATGCTAATCAGACAATGGTCATTGAACATACTTGGGTAGCTGACAATCAGCGTCATCAAGGGCTTGCAAAAAGTACAACTGATTACTTAATTAAACAAGTTATTCTAAATCAGCAAACTATTTTACCATTATGCCCTTATACAAAGTTTTATTTTAGTGAACATCCAGAACTTTTAGAATTAATTTATACACCTAAATAAAAAATAGGAGAGTGACACACATGAATCAAGACAATTTAAAAAAATTAGTTGGACAAAAAGCTGTCGAGTTTATTAAAGACGGTATGGTTGTTGGACTTGGTACAGGCTCAACCGTTAAATTTATGGTAGATGCATTAGGTCAACGTGTTAAAAATGAAAACTTATCAATTATCGGTGTTTCAACATCAATTAGAACTGAAGAACAAGCAAAATCACTTGGTATTCCAGTTAAATCAGTTGATGAAGTTGACCACATTGATTTAACAATTGATGGTGCAGATGAAATTGATGACCATTTCCAAGGTATTAAAGGTGGCGGTGCTGCTCATTTATTTGAAAAAATTGTTGCTATTAATTCAAATCAAAATATGTGGATTGTTGATGAAAGTAAAATGGTTCATACGTTGGGTAAATTCCCTCTTCCCGTTGAAGTTATCCCTTACGGTAGTCATCAATTATTCAAAAAATTAGAAGCTAAAGGATTTAATCCCAAATTTAGAACTGTTGATAATGAAAATGTTTTAACTGACTCTAAAAATTTTGTCATCGATTTATATTTAGGTGAAATAAACGATCCTGCTAGCATACAAGATTATTTAGCTAAACAAGTTGGTGTTGTAGAACAAGGTCTATTTTTAGATTGTGTAAATACGGTTATCGTTGGACGTCAAGATGGTCCTGAAGTTTTACACGCACGTTCTGACACCTTTACAATTAAATAATTCTAAAGAAGAGCTAATTTTTATTGGCTCTTTTTAAATACGCAAATTGATTTTATTTAAAAATGAGAATTTTCTTTTCTTTTTAACATTGTTTACTAATCTAACGAGATATATTATAATAGCCACAGTACTTAAATCTTATATAGGAGTGTGATTTTTTTGACACAATCAATTAGTTCAGAACAACTCGCAAAATTCCAAAAAAATTTACATGCACGTGAAAGCCATGAAGTTATTGAACGTGCCGTTACAAAAAATGGTATTTTAGCAAATAGTTACGATTTAAAAGCCCAAGCTAAAATGGAACCTGTTTTCTCAATTGATCTGGATGTTGGTAATGTTTCTAACCAAAAGCAATCAGGTCGTTGTTGGATGTTCGCCGCATTAAATACAATGCGTCATGACATGAAAACAAATTTTAAAGTTGCCAAAGATTTTGAATTGTCACAAAATTTCACTTACTTCTGGGATAAACTTGAAAAAGCAAATTACTTTTATCAAAATGTTCTTGAAACAGCTGATAAACCAACTAGTGACCGTACCGTTTCATGGTTAATGACAACTCCACAACAAGATGGCGGCCAATGGGATATGATCGTTGCAATTATTGAAAAATATGGTGTTGTTCCTCAATCTGTGATGCCTGAAACATATAATAGTTCTAAATCAAGCGAAATCAATTCAACTTTAAACTTAAAATTAAGAAAAGATGCTGTTGATTTACGTGAACTCGTTGCTGCCGGAACAAGTTCAAAAGAAATTGAAGTCGTCAAAGAAGCTAAACTTACTGAAATTTATCGTTTATTAGCATACAGTTTTGGTGAACCTCCTGCAACATTTGACTTTGAATATCGTGATTCTGATAATGAATATCATATTGATAAAAATTTAACACCAAAAACATTCTATGAAAAATTTATCGGTTGGGACTTAGATGAATACGTCTCAATCATTAATGGTCCAACAGATGATAAACCTTACAATAATATGTACACAGTTGATCGTCTTGGAAATGTTGTTGATGGGCGTCCTATTCGCCATTTAAACATTAACATGGCTGATTTTAGAGATGTTGCCATCAAACAATTACAATCTGGCGAGAGCGTCTGGTTCGGTTGTGATGTTGGTCAATCGTCTGAACGCCAAATTGGTATTATGGATACTGAACTTTATCATAAAGATGAATTGTTCAATATTGATCTAGCTTTATCAAAAGCTGAACGCCTTGATTACGGTGAGAGTCTAATGACTCATGCTATGGTTCTAACAGGTGTTGATTTGGTTAATGATCAAGCAACCAAATGGAAAGTTGAAAACTCATGGGGCGAAAAAGTTGGTAATAAAGGCTTCTTCGTTATGAGTGATGACTGGATGGAAGAATATTGTTATCAAGTTGTCGTTAACAAAAAATTCTTACCAGAAAAATTACAAGCTATTCTAAAAGAAGAACCTAAAGTCCTTGCTCCTTGGGATCCAATGGGTGCATTAGCATAATTAAAAAAGTAACAACAATATTGAATTGTTGTTACTTTTTTTGTGTTAAAATTTTTTTGCTTTTAATTGTTAAATCATCATTTAATGTATACCAAATAGGGACACCATTCGGAACCTCAACGCCATCAATATCTGCATCTGAAATATTTTCTAAATATTTTATCAATACCCTAAGTGTACTGCCATGTGCGACAATCAACTGGTTATTACCTTGTCTTAACTCTGGGGCAATGACATCTTGCCAGTAAGGTAAAATCCGTTTAAATGCCATTTCTAAGCTTTCTGATGTTGGTAAGCTACTTTTAACACGTTGCTTGTACCGTCTATCATTATCAGGTACAGATAAACTAGGTGGGATAGTCGTATAACTACGGCGCCATTGGGCTACTTGTTTAATACCGTAGATACGTTTGGTTTCATCTTTATTTAAACCGCGCAAGGCACCATAATGTCGTTCATTAAGACGCCAATTTTTCTGTATTGGAATCCAAAGTTGATTCATTTCTTCCATCATAATATTACTCGTTTTAATAGCTCGTTTTAAGACAGATGTATGAACCTGTGAAAATTGAATATTTGTATTAAGAATAACTGTTCCTGCAACTCTAGCTTCAGCGATGCCCTTAGCCGTTAATGGAACATCTGTCCAACCGGTGTATTCATTATTTTGATTTGCTAGACTCTCACCATGTCTTACCATGACTAATTCAACCATTATTAAAACCTTCTTCACTCTTCATTAATACTCATTATAACAAAAAAGACTTAAAACAACATTGTTGTCTTAAGTCTTTTAATTATTTATTTTACTCGACCAGCAAAATCTGGTTTCCAGTAAGCACTCATTGTGCTAATTTTAACATTTTGTCCTTCAGTTGGAGCTTCAGCAAATTGACTTCCACCTAAGTAGATAGCAACATGGTATGATGATCCTTTTGATCCCCAGAAAAGTAAGTCTCCAGGTTGTGCTTGAGAAACTGATTCATAGCTAACTTGTCCTTCTTGAGCAACAGTGTAGCCACCAATAGATTTTCCAGCAGCATGAGCATAAACATAACTAGTAAATCCTGAACAATCAAAACCGCTCAATGATTTTCCGCCCCATACATATGGGATGCTCTTTGTTGTTAATGATCTTGCTAGAGCAGTAATACTACTTGTATCAAGACTTGAAGCACTCACAGCACTTGTTGCTGCTTTTTTACTTGAACTATTTGTAGTTGAAGTTGTGACAGCTTTTTCACTTGAAGCTGAAGTATTTGAGCTTTTTACTGCTTTATTACTTGAAGTATCTGTACTTGCAGCTTCAGTTGCTTTTGATGCAGCTGCATCTGCTGCTGCTGCATCGTTCTTTTCATTTGCTGCTTTAGTTTCTGCTGCTGCTTTTTCAGCAGCTTTTTCTGCTGCTTTTGCTTTATCGATAGATGATTGTGTATCTGATTTTTTTGTATCAATTTGTGCTTTTAATGTATTTGCGTTTGCTTGTTTAACCGCTAGTTCAGCTTGTTTGTTTGTATATTCTTTAACTGTTTTTTGTTGATCTGCAGCCTTTTCATCTAATTCAACTTTAGAAGATTTAACTTCTGCTTTATCAGCTTTTTGTTGTTTAGCAGCTTTTTGACCAGCACCAACTAATGTTGTAACTGTTCCCACACGTTTGAAGGCATCAACAACACTTTTTGAATCTGAAACAAATTCAACCATGCTTGCTGTACTTCCATCAACTTGTAAAGCACGTGTTTGATCAGCTAATTGTGAATCTCTTTGTGAAATTTCAACATTTAATCTGCTGATCTTCTTACCTAATTTGTATTGATCTGATTCAAGTTTTGCAGCTGTATCTTTAGCATCCTTAACTTCAGCTTGAGTTGAAGTAATTTCACTATTAATTGTTGCTAATTTTGCAGCAACTTTAGTGCTCTTGCTATTTAATTTAGCAATCGTGCTTGTTAGTTCAGTTACACTATCTGAAGCGTTAGCTTGTTCTGCAACTGCGCTCATTCCAATAAGTGTAGCTGTCATCATCATTACTTTAGCAATTTTACTATTAATTTTCAAAAGGCACTCTCCTAGTTGATTTCATAATTATTATTTAATTTTAGCGTATTCGTTTTTCTCGACTAGAATAGAATAGCACGGTTCTTAGGTACATACCATTACGGTTAGTTTACATTCGAATTTAATTTACATCTTTTAATTTCAGTATGATTACACAAATGTTACAAAAGGCCATTTCCATTGTTTTTATCCCTCTTATTTGTTGTTAAATAGGCATTTACGAGTTCTATATTAAAATGACAAAAGCGTAATACAATTAGTCGTTTTTCACTGATTTAACATTACTTAATTAATCAAAGTTGTCCTTTTCATTCTTTTACATTTTTTCAATTATTTAATAATACCGTAAGAAAAAATTTTTTTTGCTTTTTATCCCTTTTTTTATCGTATAATCAGCTTAATTAATGTAATGAAAGGTATGAATAAATATGGCTAAAAATAATAACTTGGGAATGCCATCTCCAATAAAAGGCAGTTCTCAAAGCAATAAAAATAAGCATCCAATACTGTGGACACTATTGATAATTATGATTTTAGGTATTGCTTCTGGAGGTGTATATGCCTATTCAGTATTCACACATACTGAAGATACCGTCGCAAAAACTTACAAGAAAACCAAAGCAAAAAAATTAAGAAATGTTTCCAGTATTTTGAGTGAGAAAAAACCTTTTTCAATTCTATTAATGGGGACTGATACTGGCGCACTTGGTCGAAGTGATACAGGACGCACGGATACAATGATCGTTGCAACAGTTAATCCAACAACAAATAAAACTACCTTAACAAGTATTCCTCGTGATACTCAAGTTAAAATTGACGGAAGTGATGAAAGCTCTTCAAAAATAAACAGTGCCTATACCTATGGTGGCAAAGATGGTTCAACATCTGCTGTTAATACTGTTCAAAATTTATTAGATATCCCAATTGATTATTATATGTTAATTAACATGAATGGATTAAAGAAAATTGTTGATACCGTTGGTGGTGTTGATGTCAAACCATTACTTTCATTTAAACTTGAAGGAACTCATTATAAAAAAGGTAAGACAATCCATTTAAACGGCAAACAAGCCTTAGCTTATACGCGAATGCGTCATTCAGATCCACTAGGTGATTATGGCCGTCAAAAACGTCAAAAACAGATTATTACAGCAATTACCGGAAAAGCTAAATCTGTAAATTCACTCGCAAACTACAAAAAATTATTAAAAACAATTGACGGAAACATGGTAACTGATCTTAGTTTTAATGATATGCTCACAGTAGAAACAAACTACAGCGCCGCTACAGAATCAATTCACTCTGATTTCTTGCAAGGAGTAAGTACAGATGTTGATGGTCTTTCATATGAAGTTCCAACATCGACTGAAAAGAAACGCGTCTCAAATGCTATTCGTTCTCAATTAGGTTTAAACAAATCAACACAAGCCTTTACTAGTTTAGAACAGCAACTCTCTAAATAAATAGATATAAAAAAGAAACGGACCTCAATTAAAATTTGAGGTCCGTTTCTTTTTTACCAATTTTCTAAAAACTTTTGGTATTTCATTTCTCTTTGTTCAATAAGTTCATTAGATGATTTAGTCGCTAGGTTCTTCAGCAATTCATTTAGACTACTGTCCATTAGACTTATTGTTGCTGCCTGATTAGTTTCTGGCAATACCACATCAATCAATCCAATATTAAATAACTCAGTAGCCGTCATTGGCAAACTTGTTTCAATCTCATTTGGATTAGTTTTCTTCAAAATAGCACTAACGGCTTCTGGAGATGCTACTGAAAATAAGCTATTTTCAACCATCATAATAGCATTTGCATTTGCTAAAGCCAGTGCACCACCGCTTTGACCTTCACCTAAAAAAATGGCAATATTCGGCACTTGTAATGCACCCATTTTTAAAATCATTTCAGAAATAATATAGCTCTGTCCTGTTTGTTCTGATTTAACGCTGGCATCTGCGCCGGGCATATTAATTAGCGTTACAACAGGTCGCTTAAATTTTTCAGCTTCATTTAGTAATCGCATTGCTTTTCGATACCCACTTGGCTTCACGGCACCAAAATTATAGGCTAAACGTTCTTCTAAATTTACGCCCCGATTAATGCCAATAACTGTCACTGGGCACTTATGAAAAAGTCCAATCCCACCAATAATGGAAGCATCCTCTTCGCCAACTCGATCACCATGATTTTCGAAAAACACATCAAATAGACTAGAAATAATAAATTTAGCACTTAATCTATCATTCGATCGAACTTTTTTTAAAAAATCTGAGTCCATTTTTAATATCCCCTCACACGTGTAATAGTAGTAGCTGACTAAGAATCTGTTTTATGTTTTTCCGATCAATAACCTGATCAACAAATCCATTTTCATATAAACCTTCTGCTGTTTGAAAATTAGCAGGTAGCTTTTCATTTGTCGTCTGTTTAATCACTCTTTCACCAGCAAAGCCAATTTTAGCTTGTTTTTCAGCTAATACAATATCGTTATTTAGTGCAAAGCTAGCACTGACACCACCCATTGTTGGATCCGTCAATAGGGACATGACTAATAACCCTGCATTATCTAGTTTTTGTTTCATGTAAAGAATCGAATTCATTTGTAATAACGAATAAATTCCCTCTTGCATTCTTGCACCACCAGAAGCAGTAACGATTACAAATGGCAGTCGTTTATCTAATGCGACTTGCATCCCTAACTTAATTCTAGTCCCTGCCGTCGTATTCAATGATCCCATCATAAAAAAACTATCCATTACTGCTAAAATCAATGGTTGTTGATCAATGCTACCTTCACCGACAATAACGGCTTCATCAGATGTCGTTGAACGCTTAGCACGTTCCAGTTTTTCTGAGTAACCTGGAAATTGTGCTTTATTTTCTGTTTTATTTGCTACATTTATTACCTCAAAACCGTTTTCATCTGTTAAAATAGCAATTCTCTCCATAGCAGTCAAGCGTTTATAAGTTTGGCATTTAGGACAAATAAAATAAGGTGCCCATTCACTTTCATGTAAATGCGTCCCACAATTTCGGCACTTTTGCCATTGATTTGTCTTTGGATAATGACTCATTACCGCCACCGCCTTTAAATTTTGCTATCAATTGAAATGGTATTTTCAATAAATTCTTGTGATTTTATAATTATTTTTAATTGCGTTAAATTAGTTTCAATTCCTGAAATATAAATTGATTCAAGTGATTTTTGCATTTTTAAAATAGCTAATTCTCTCGTTTCAGCATGACAAATAATTTTTGCTAATAGTCCGTCATAGAAAGCAGAGATGGTGTCACCGACACCATAACCCGTTTCAATTCGAATATCTTTAGGAAAATCAAAACATGTAATTTTAGTTTTCACACTTGGAATTAAGGATAATCGACATTCGATTGCATGTCCATTCATTTCTACATCATTATTCAATACTTCTTTACCTTCAGCAACTAACAACTGTTGTTGAACAACATCCATTTTAACAGTTTCTTCAGTAACACCATGTTCGACTTGCAATCGTGTATTCATTTCTAAAAAATAAAATTGATTATTCGCAAATAAAAATTCTACAGTTCCTAATCCAACGTAATGTAAATTTTTGATTAACTGACGCGTAAAATAGTAGAGTTGGCTTTGTTGCTCACTAGTTAAGACAACTGATGGGCTTTCTTCAATCACTTTTTGTCGGTGATTTTGCAAGCTACAATCCCGATTTCCTAACACTTGAACATGGTGCCCATCACCGATAATTTGCACTTCTATATGCCGCGCGTTTATCAATTTTTTTTCAAGATAAAAACTTCCCTCAGCAAAAGAAGCCTTTGCTTCTTGCTGAACAATCTCAGCGCCAGATAACAAATCAGATTTCCTTTCAACTGCTCTGATACCCTTGCCGCCTCCGCCATGTGAAGCTTTAATTAATAGTGGGAATCCAATTTTATTTGCTTGCTCAATCAATTCTTCGTTAGAAGTAATTAAATCAGATCCAGGAATAACGGGTACCCCTTTCTCAATTGCTAACAAACGAGATTTATCTTTATCTGCTAGTTGCTGGATTAATTCCGCTTCCGGACCAATAAAAGTAATACCACATTCCATACACATTTGTGCAAAATGCGCATCTTCTGATAGAAACCCGTATCCTGGATGAATTGCATCAACATTTAAACTTAATGCTGCCATCAATATACTCTCTCGATTTAAATAAGAATCTTTTGCTAAGGCTGGCCCAATGCAAATTTTTTCATCAGCAAGTTCAACAAATCGACTTTGTGCATCCACTGTTGAATAAATAGCGACCGTTTGTATATTTAATTTTTGGCAAGCGCGAATAATTCGTTCAGCCACTTCTCCACGATTCGCTATTAAAATTTTTCGAAACAAATGACTCACCTATCCATCTATTCTAATTTTAAGTAACTCTTGATCAAATTCGACTAATTCACCATCATCTACTAGTTGTTCAAGTACGATACCTGTCACTGGCGATTGGATATCATTGTATAATTTCATACTTTCAATTTGAGCAATAACCTGCTTTTTAATAATTTTAGTCCCAATTGTTCCCATTTTATCAAAATGAACTAACCCAACAAGTGGGCTTTTAACGATAAAAATGGTGTCACTATCATCTTCTTGTATATTTGTTGCTACTTTTATTTTTTCGGCTGTTTTTTCTTGATCTACAACTACTTTAAAGTCACCATCTTCAATTTCAACATGAGAAAATGGCATTGTCGCAATTTTATCTAATAATTGATTAATTTCATTAAATTTCATTAATTTGCACACACCTTAAATTTTTATTAGTAAACTTCCATATGCTAAGCCAGCTCCAAATCCAGTTAATAAAACTGTACCACCCGTAAACCCTTGTTGAATTGCTTCATTTAGGGCCATTGGAATCCCGGCTGAAGATGTATTTCCGTGATGAATAACACTTGTTGCAAATTTTTCAATTGGCATCCCTAACTCATCAGCAATTGTTTCAATAATTCTTAAATTTGCTTGATGGCAAACAACCAAATCAATATCACTTGTTTTTAACTTATTATCTTTAAGTAATTGTTTCATCTGATTAGGCACAACTGTTGTAGCAAATTCAAACACATCTCGTCCCTCTTGGAAAAATGCATCTATTGTTGGATAATTATCTTCATTAACATCACTTAATGGTTCAATACGTCCACTATGAATAACATCCTTTTTTTGCCCATTTGTTTCTATTTTTTCAGCAATAAAGCTTTCATCCGCTGAATTATTTGAGGCTTCAAGAAGAGCACCACCTGCACCGTCTCCAAAAAATACAGCGCTTGTTCGATCCTTAAAATCCATCATTTTTGAGTTAACTTCTGCACTAATCACAATTGCCCGTTTGTATTGCCCTGTACGTAAAAACTTTTCTGCGGTACTCATAGCAAATATAAATCCCGCACAAGCAGCGCTAATATCGAAAGCAAAGGCGTTCATTGCGCCAATATTTCCTTGAACAATCGCAGCTGTCGATGGTGTTAAGGCGTCTGGCGAAATTGTGGAAATAATAATTAAATCAATATCTGTGGCTTCATACCCAGATTTAAGTAAAAGTTCATTTGCTACTTTTGTACTCAAATCTGATGTATTTTCATCAATTGCATAGTGTCGTGTTTTAATCCCAGTATGCGCCACTATCCATTCATCCGAGGTTGGCATAAATTTAGCTAATTCATTATTTGTCACAATTCGTTCCGGCACAAAATGTGCCATATTTTTTATTTTGACATAATTATTCAATTTACCCATTCTCCCAGTCGTTAAGTTTAATTCATTCTATTTTATCAATAATCGCAAAATTAAGACACCAAAATAATTAACGCTTAATAATTCTTTAATTTCATAATACGCCAGTATGGCAATCTTTCATTAAAAAAAGCACTAAACCCCATAGTAACAAGGTCGAGTGCTTTTAAGTAAAACTATTATGCGAGTAAATGGATTCGAACCATCACGGGATATTATCCCACCAGATCCTTAGTCTGACGCGTCTGCCAATTCCGCCATACTCGCAAGAACAATCATAATTGTAGCAAAAATTGTTCCTTGTTACAAGTCCCATTTAAAATAAATTAGTATTCCATTAAAATTAACTTACTTCGACACTTCGAGCAAACGTAGCGTGACAGGTTAATTTTTCTTTGTCGTTGATACTGTTGTCCACAATTAGAGCATTGATAGTGAATAACTCTTTTCTTTTTAGCCTGTTTTGGACCAAGAGGGGCAAACCGGCTACCACCTACAATTGTCAGTAGCTGTTTGAAATCATGATCACGATGTTGATAACCCTTTTTAGCAATATGCAGATGATAATGACATAATTCATGCTTGATAACACCTATTAAAATATCCTCACCATGTTCCGTCAGCATTTTAGGATTAATTTCAATATTATGGTCATTTAATCGATACCGTCCACCCGTCGTTCGTAGTCTTTTATTAAATGTTGCTTTGTGGATAAATGGCTGCTTAAAAAAAGTTGTGGATAAGTTTTGAACTAAAGCTGTTAATTCAAAATCAGTCATCTTATTTATCCGTTGGTCGTTTCATTGTTAACTGAACGCGATTACGTTTCAAATCAACTTCCATTACCCACACTGTAACTATGTCCCCAACCGCAACCACTTCACTTGGTTTCTTAACGAACTTATCTGTTAATTGTGAAATGTGGACAAGTCCATCTTGTTTAACACCAATATCTACAAACGCACCAAAATCAATTACGTTCCGAACGGTTCCTTGTAATGACATGCCGGGTTCTAAGTCCTCAATTGTTAACACATCGTGTCGTAGTAACGGTGCCGGCATATCGTCACGTAAATCACGGCCTGGTTTTTGTAAACTAGCTAGAATATCTGCTACTGTTTCCACACCACTACCCACAACTTGTGCCAAATTTTCAGCATTTGTCTGTGCTAATTGGTCATTTGTCTCAGTTTTACCCAAATTAGTTATTTTTATCCCCAATTCTTTCAACAAAATCTTTGTTAGTGGATAACTTTCAGGATGAATATCAGTATTATCTAAAATGTTATCCCCAGAAACAATACGTAAAAATCCAATTGCTTGTTCATAAGCTTTTGGTCCTAAGCGTGGTACTTTCTTAAGTTGTTGACGCTTCGTAAATTTACCATTTTCGTCACGATAAGTAACAACATTTTTAGCAATTGTTAAATTTAATCCAGAAATTTTTGTTAATAGCTCTGAACTAGCTGTATTTAAATTAACCCCAACTTTATTCACAGCATCTTCAATCACGACATCTAACTGTGCATCCAATTTTTTTTCAGCAACATCATGTTGATACTGACCGACTCCAACAGATTTAGGATCAATCTTAATTAATTCAGCCAAAGGATCTTGCAATCTACGGCCGATACTAATAGCAGAGCGTTCTTCAACGTGAAGTTCTGGGAATTCATCACGAGCTGCTTGACTAGCTGAATAAACCGATGCCCCAGCCTCATTTACAATGACATAAAAAATTGGCCGTTCGATTTCTTTTAAAATATCTGAAACAAATTGTTCAGATTCTCGACTTGCTGTTCCATTTCCAATTGCAATCATTTCAACTTGGTATTTTTCAAGGAACTGTTTAAATTGTCCAGCAGCTGCGGCACGTTTTTCACCATTTGCAGGTTTATGTGGATAAATTACCAATTTGTCTAAGAATTTACCTGTACCATCCACGATGGCTAACTTACAGCCTGTTCGATAGGCTGGATCAAAACCTAAAACAACTTTCCCTTTTAATGGTGCTTGCATAAGTAAATGGTATAAGTTATCCCCAAACACATTAATAGCTTGTTCTTCAGCAACCTCTGTCATACCTTTACGAATTTCACGCTCAATTGATGGTTTAATAAAGCGTTTATAACTATCTTGATACGCATTTTCAATGATTGGTACAGCGTCACCACTATTTTTCCCAATAATTCTAAAATGCATAAATGTCATAATTGCTTGTTCTGGTACAACAACGGAAGCTTTTAAGATTCCCTCTTTTTCACCACGATTAATTGCCAGTACACGATGCGGAACGACTGATTTTAAAGATTCACTAAACTCATAGTAATCACGATAAATACCTTTTTCGTCTTTTTCTTCAGCTTTAACTTTTGCTTCAAACAAACTATCTTTTTGAGTTACTTTACGAATCCACTCACGATATTCGGCACTTTCACCAAATGCTTCAGCTAAAATTTCATGTACCCCAGCAAAAACGTCTTCTTCAGTTAAAATTTCAGCATCAACATTAATAAATGTGCTTGCTTTCTGATTAATTTCAGCTGCTGTTTGGGGGAATGTCAACAACCATTTGGCAAATGGTTCTAATCCAGCCTCTTTGGCAATAGTGGCCTTAGTACGACGTTTTTGTTTAAAAGGTAAATAATAATCTTCAATCTGTTGCAATTTTTTTGCTAAACTAATTTTATTTTTTAAAGCTTCTGTTAAATTACCTTGTTCTTCAATTATGTGGATAACTTCTGCTTTACGTTTTTCTAAACTCTCAACATGTTTATAAGTTGTCTCAATTTCACGAATTTGAACTTCGTCTAAACTATCTGTTCTTTCTTTTCGATATCGTGCAATAAATGGAACAGTATTTCCTTCATCAAGCATCCCTAAAACTGCGTTAATTTGTTTTTCTCGATACTGATTTAGCTCTTTTAATACTAACGGCATAATGTTTTTTTCCATGATAACGACCTCAATTCGAATATTTTTTGTTCATAAAAAAGAGACTAATAATAGGCGTCAGTACAACCATTCCTAATATCAATCTCTTTAATTAAATTTAACCTAAAATTTGTTGCATGATACGTTGCATCATATCAGTTGTTTGCGTCATTCCTTTATCTTGTTTTTCTTCTGAAGCTTTAAATGCATCAACCTCGACAAGATGTTTCTCAACATTAATACTACTTGTCATCTCATCGCAACCTTCAACAAAAGTACGATAACCACTAATTAATTTTTTATGTTTTCCCAAAACAGGAATGGGTACTTGTAAATCATCTAATTTGCTTAAATTTTCTTGGTAACTTGCTGTACCTTCAACAAATTTTTCTTTAGTAGTTGTGAATTCATCATCTGAAACAATAGAAAAGTCACCTGCAGTAATGGCTTTTTCCATTACTTCGTAATGATCATTTAAAGAATTACCCATTTCTTCAGTTGCTTGCGCAACATCATTTAACGCATTGATATAATAATTTACATTAACTCTTTTTTTCAAGATATAAACTTCCTTTTATTTATTTTTTCTGAATAATCGTTGGCCAAGCTTCACAATTTCAACAATCACAATAATTGAGAATGATCCCGCTAAAACAATACCCCATTGATACATATCTAAATGGCTAACATGGAACATTTTATTTAATCCGGGGATTAAAATAGTTGCTGCGAGCAACGCAAATGATGCCAAAATTGACCAATTAAACGTCACATTTTTAAAGATATTACGGTTGAAGATTGACCCATGGATTGATTTAACATTGAATGCATGGAATAACTGAATTAATCCTAATGTTGCAAAAGCCATTGTTAAAGCATCTGCATGAATTAATTTATCACCCATATGAACAGGATACGTTAAAGCCAACCAATAAACAAATAATGTTATAGCCCCTTCTAAGATACCTTGATAAATAATACTTGGCATCACACCACCAGAGAAGAAGTTTGATTTACGTCCACGTGGTTTTTGATCCATCAATCCTTTTTCAGCAGGTTCTACACCAAGTGCAATTGCGGGAAATGTATCTGTTACCAAGTTAATCCACAAAATATGGACTGGTGCCAAAATACTCCAACCCATCATTGTCATAACAAACAAGGTTAATACTTCACCTAAGTTTGCAGAAAGTAAATATTGAATTGATTTTTGAATATTAGAAAAGACTTTTCGTCCTTCCTTAACAGCAAAAACAATTGTCGCAAAATTATCATCAGCGAGAACCATATCTGAAGCACCTTTAGATACTTCAGTTCCTGTAATACCCATCCCAATTCCAATATCAGCCGATTTCAAAGCTGGCGCATCGTTCACACCATCACCAGTCATAGCAACCACTTGATTCTTTTTCTGCCATGCTTTAACAATTCGCACTTTATGTTCAGGCGATACCCTTGCATATACAGAATATTGTTCAACCTTATTTTCAAATTCTGAGTCTGATAAATCATCTAATTCAGAACCAGAAATAATTGCTTCATGTTGTCCAGCTTCAACAATTCCTAATCGAACTGCAATAGCTTCGGCAGTATCGCGATGATCGCCTGTAATCATCAAAGGACGGATCCCGGCTTTCTTAGCTTCGCTAACTGCAGCAGCAGCTTCTGGTCGCTCTGGATCAATCATTCCAACTAATCCAGCAAAAATCAAATCATTTTCCACAGTTTCTGAATCTAATACCGCTGGAATTGCAGGCATTTCACGATACGCGAATGCTAACACGCGTAATGCTTGCGTTGCCATATCATGATTATTAGTCATAATATAATCTAGCTGTGCATCAGTTATCGGTTTAATTTCGCCATTTTCAATATAACGTGTTACCCGTTTTAATAGTTGATCGGGAGCACCCTTAACAGCAACAAAAAAAGATTTATCCTCATTTTTTTGAATTGTTGACATCAATTTACGTTCTGAATCAAATGGAACTTCAGCAACTCGAGGTTCACTGCTTAATAATGCATCCACATCTAATCCATGATCTAAATGATATTGAATTAGAGCCGTCTCTGTTGGGTCACCAATTAAATTGCCCTCAGATGTTTGTTTTGTGTCATTACTGAAAGACATCACCTGGTATAGTGGACTTTCTAAATTTGTTTCCACCTTATCGGCATCTAATAACTCATTATTTATAAATATTTTTTCAACAGTCATTTGATTTAACGTTAATGTACCCGTCTTATCTGATGCAATAATGTCAGTACTACCAAGTGTTTCAACTGCTGGTAATTTTCTAACAATCGCATTTCTTTTTGCCATCTTTTGTGTTCCAAGTGCTAAAATAATTGTAACAATAGCTGGTAATCCTTCTGGAATTGCAGCTACAGCTAATGAAATCGCAATTAACAACATATCAATGACACTATTATCTCCATTTTGTAGACCAACGAAGAAAACAATAACAGCAATAATTAATATTAAAATAGTTAATGTTTTACCTAATTGGTTAAGATTATCTTGTAGTGGTGTTTTCATTTCATCGGCAGAATTGAGCATTCCTGCAATACGTCCAACTTCAGTGTTCATCCCTGTTCCAACAACGATTCCTTCACCACGCCCATAAGTTACATTACTATTCATAAACGCCATATTATGGCGATCGCCAATACCAGCATCTTCATCATTTAATAAATTTAAACTTTTATCAACAGGTACTGATTCACCAGTTAAAGCAGATTCTTCAATTTTAAGAGAAGCAATCTGTGTTAAACGTAAATCTGCTGGAATAACATCCCCTGCTTCAAGTAAAACAATATCTCCAGGTACTAAATTTTCACTTTTTACAGTTTCAATTTGCCCATTTCGTTTTACATTTGCGTTAGGTGTCGACATTTCTTTTAACGCATTAATTGCCTCTTCAGCCTTAGATTCTTGAAAAACACCGAATACAGCGTTTAAAACAACAACTAACATGATGATAATTGCGTCCACAACTTCACCTGATGATGCCGCAATTAACGCAGCCACAATTAAAACGATTATCATGAAATCTTTAAACTGATCAAAGAATTTTTGTAATATTGTTTTACGTTTACCTTCTGACAACTGATTCAATCCATACTTGTCTGTTCTTTCTTTAACCTCTTGGGTTGTTAACCCTGCCAAATCTGTCTTTTGGCCTGCTAAAACTTCGTCAACTGATTGTGCGTAAATCCTTTTTGTCATAGTAATCCTCCTTATAATAGTTTCACAAAATACAAAAAAAGACCTATGTATGTTGCAGAACTTTAAACATACATAAGTCTCACTATTTAAGGCAATACCAGAAAAAGAACTTTCTTGTTGGTGACATTGCCGCGGATAACCGCCAGTTACTCCCCTATGATTTCTTTAATTATAACTGAAATGAAACAGCTTACGCAACTATTTACTTCCAAAAAGAATCATAAACAGTAATTGGCAGATGTCGTTTGTGTTCTGTCTTTAAATACCAATTTTCAATTTTATCACTAATTTCTTTTGAAACTACCTTTCCTTCAAGATAATCATCAATATTATCGTAAGTAACTCCTAAGGCAACTTCATCAGGTAGCGCTGGACGGTCTTCTTCCAAATCGGCTGTTGGTACTTTTAAATACAGATGTTCCGGCGCATTTAACGAAGCTAACATCTCTCTACCTTGGCGCTTATTCAAACGCCAAAGTGGTGTAATATCAGCACCTCCGTCACCATATTTAGTATAAAATCCAGTAATTGCTTCTGCAGCATGGTCAGTTCCCACAACCGCACCTGACTTTGCCCCGGCAATCCCATATTGAGCAATCATGCGCTGACGAGCTTTGATATTACCTTTATTAAAATCAGAAATTTCAAGATTGTTTGCCATTAAGCTTATTACCATTTCATCGGTAGCACCTTTAATGTCTACACGAACCACTTGATCTGCCTGCATAAATTTTATAGCATCTAATGCATCAGATTCATCGGATTGATTGCCGTATGGTAGTCGAACTGCAATAAATTGATAATTGCTATCACCGGTTTCTTCACGTAACTCACGAATAGCCTGTTGTGCTAAATACCCAGCAAGTGTTGAATCTTGTCCACCAGAAATTCCTAAAACTAAAGATTTTAAAAATGGATGTTTCAATAAATAAGCTTTCATAAAATCAATACTCATACGAATTTCTTCTGCAATATTTACACTTGATTTCACTTTCAAAGTTTCAATAATTTTCTTTTGTAAGTCAGTCAAGATTAACACCCCTTATTTAATATTATTCATATTATTTCTAATTTTTTGGATGATAGCCATCTTATTATCATAAGCTTTTTGTGATAAATCGACAGGGTAATCTTGTGGATTTAATTCACGTTTATATTCTTCCCATAACCCATCTAACTGAATTCTTGAATACTCTCTAATAGCATCCAATTCTGGCTGATTATAAACCAGTTCACCTTCAACAAATATATCTTGTAAAATTGGTCGTGCATTATAGTTAGTTACCAACTTATTAATATAGGTATACTGCTGATGGAACATATAAAGTGAGTCTTGTTTCTGAGGTTCCTCATCCGATAGTGCAATGTAATCTCCTTCAGTTTTACCATCAACTTTATTAGTAATACGCCATACTTGTTTCTTACCTGGTGTTGATACTTTTTCTGCATTATTACTGAGTTTAATTGTATCAACCATTTTACCATCGCCACCTTCAATGGCTACTAATTTATAAACTGCACCTAAGGCGGGTTGATCATAGGCAGTTATTAGTTTAGTTCCAACGCCCCAGACGTCAATTTTAGCTCCTTGCATTTTTAAATTAGTAATTGTTTTTTCATCTAAGTCATTTGAGGCATAAATTTTAGCTTCTGTAAATCCAGCTTCATCTAATTGTTCACGAACGCGTTTCGAAATGTAAGCCATATCCCCACTATCAATTCGTACGCCGGCAAAATTAATCTTATCACCTAACTCTTTAGCAACTTTAATTGCACTTGGCACACCACTTTTTAACGTATCGTATGTATCAACTAAAAAGACACAATCACGATGCGTTGTTCCGTAAGCCATAAAAGCATCATAGTCATCTCTGTATGCTTGAACTAATGAATGCGCATGCGTTCCACTGATAGGAATACCAAATATTTTACCTGCTCGGACATTACTAGTTGCATCAAATCCACCAATATAAGCTGCACGTGTTCCCCAAATAGCTGCATCAAATTCTTGTGCTCGTCTTGTACCAAATTCTAACACACCATCATCTCCGGCTACAGCTTTGATACGAGCTGATTTTGTTGCAATCAATGTTTGATAATTAATGATGTTAAGTAATGCCGTTTCTACTAATTGACAGTCTGCTAAAGGACCTTCTATTTGGACAATGGGTTCGCCGTTAAAAACAACTTCCCCTTCAACAGCTGACCTGATTGTGCCACGAAAATGAAAATCTTTTAAATAGGCAAGAAAATCATCTGGATATCCTGCCACTTCTCTTAAATACGCAATGTCTGTCTCTGAAAATTTTAAATTTTGAATATAATTAATAGCTCGTTCTAAGCCTGCAAAAATCGCATAGCCATTAGAAAATGGTAAATTTCTGAAGAAAACTTCAAATACAGCATTTTGATTATGAATATTTTTTTCCCAGTAAGTTTGGATCATATTAATCTGATAAACGTCCGTATGTAACGTATAGCTATCATCTGGGTAATTTTTTACCATGATGTTTCTCCTTTAAAATGAATGCACTACTAGAATTTTTTCCAGCACACAAATTATAATCTACATTTTACCATTTTTTCCGTAATCCGTCATATTCAATACTTATTTTAAATTTATCTTCTGTTATAATGAGACAAAGTTTAAAAAGTGAGGACATATTATGCCAAATAAATTTAAAAAAACAAAAATATTAGATATCGAATTTATTAATACAACTAATGACGCTTTTTTAACTCAGATAGCGACTGATTCGATAGCTCATCTAAATCGATTTATCGTGACAGCCAACCCAGAAATTGTTCTATTTGCACGACAACACCCAGATTATAAAAAGATTCTTAACCAAGCTGACTACGTTACACCAGATGGTATTGGTATTATCAAAGGCGCAGCAATTTTAGGGACTCCAATGCCCGAACGAATCACTGGCTATGATACTTTAATGAGCCTGCTTAAATGGGCTAATAGTCATCAAAAATCAATATACCTAGTTGGTGCAGCCGAAACGGTCATCCAAAAAGTTGCCAAAACGATTAAGTCTGATTATCCAAACATTAATTTAGTCGGATTTCATAATGGTTATTTCAAAAATGATCAGGATATTGTAAGTAACATTAAAATATCTCAGCCTGATTTTGTTTTTGTTGCAACAGGTTTTCCAAATCAGGAGGAATTTATTCAGCGTAATCGCCAAGTGTCTGATAGTATCTGGATGGGTGTTGGTGGTAGTTTCGACGTTCTAGCGGGTACTGTGAATCGTGCGCCACAATTTTGGCAAAATCATCATATTGAGTGGCTTTATCGTTTATTCCAAGAACCGACTCGTTTTATTCGAATGCTAGCTATTCCACGTTACTTATTACTAATATACAAAGAAAAATTTAGAGGACATAAAAAAAAGAACTAAGAAATTAAAAATTTCTTAGTTCTTTTTTACATATTGTTATATTACCAAACGAAAACGCCAACCATACCCGCTGATAATAATGAAACTAGAATACCAGATAATAGCATGTAACCAACGTTTCTTGCGATAACATCATTTTTTTCTTTATCCACAATTCCTTTGAAACAACCAATAATCATTCCAATTGTTGAAAAGTTTGCAAACGATGTAACAAAAACAGTTAAAACAGCTTTGTAATGAGGTGCAAATGAGTTAATCGTACTTGATACTTGTCCCATAACAACAAATTCATTTGTTACTAATTTTGTACCCATGTAACGTGCTAATTCGAAAGCATCTGAAGGATTGAATCCCATTAACCAAGCAAATGGGAACATAATAATACCTAAAATATTTTCAAGTGATAAATTTGGATTAACTAATCCAAGAATATTATCAATCAAGGCTGCTAAAGCAACGAAAGCAATAACATTTGCTGCAATAATCAAGACTAACTTACCAGCACCCAAAATTGAATCACCCAAGAAAGCGAAAAAGGGTTCTCTTTTATTATCTGATTCAGAAGTTTCTAAATCATTTGAGTTACTACCTGTCATTTCAGCAATAGTATCTTCTTCTTCTGTTACTTCAACTGGATTTAAAATACTTGTTATAATAATAGCATTAATAATATTAATTGGAACAGCTGTTAAGATATATTGACCTGGCATCATTGTTGTATAAGCACCAATGATTGAAGCCGTCACACAGCTCATTGACATCATTGCCAAAGTTAAGTTCCGTTCTGATTTCATTAGTTTCAACTGAAGGCTTGAAACAGCTAATGCTTCAGTATTTCCCAAAAACATCATTTCTACTGAGAAAAATGATTCAAATTTTGGTTGGCCTGTAATTTTTGATAACCCACGGCCAATCCACTTAATAATAAATGGAAGAACGCCAATGTACGTTAAAATATCAAACAATGGCACAATCATAATAACTGGTAATAGAACACTCATGAAAAATCCCATATCAGTTACTTTAGGCATAGCGGGTACCATAAATTGAATACCTTGATATGCGGCCTGCATTAGCCAATTAAACCCATTAGCCGCGCCTTCTACAAGATCACGTCCTAATGAGAATTTTGTTAAGAACCAAGCTAAAAATAAATTAATAACGACCATAATTGCGATTGATTTCCAATTGACTTCTCTCTTTTTCTTGGAAAACGCAAATGCAACTAAAATAAAAATGGCAACACCGAAAATATTAACTAATAAATACATATCTTAAAACCCCTTCAGATAATTTATTTTTTGCTCTTAAATAATATAGCGTTATCTCAAATTGATGTCAATCGAACAGATTTCTCAAAAAAAAAATTACTCTATCTCATCCATTGATATGGTTGAAAGAGAGCAATTAATAATTTCTTAAACTTTATTTTTCTAGATAAAATTCAAAGCGATTCCCTACATATTGTGTCCGAACATATTCAAAAGGTTCACCATTTTTCAAAAAGCTAACTTGACGAAGCCTCAAAATCGCTTCACCACGCTTGATTGATAGATAATCCGCTATGCTTTCAGCAGCTGACATAGCAGACACTGTCTGTTGTGCCCCTCCCAATGTTAAATTGGCTTTTTCTTCCAATGTTCGATATAAAGAGCTCGTAATTTCAGTTTTACTATAACCCTCAACTAATTTATTAGGAACCGTAGCAACTTCAAAACAAATCGGTAAACCATCAGCATAACGAATTCGTTCCATTCGTAAGACTAGTTCGCCATCGATCAATTGTAACTTTTCAATTTCACTTAATGAAGGCGTTGTAACATGATAAGTGATCGTCTTACTTGAAGCCACTTTTCCCTGTTCAGCCATTAGGTCAGTAAAACTAGTCACACCTGACATCTTTTCTTGAACCTTCTTACGAGCAACGTAGGTTCCATCACCAACATGACGTTCTAGAATACCTTCATCTACCAAGGTTTGAATTGCCTGTCTAAGCGTCATTCTGCTGACACCAAATACAACAGCAAGTTCACGTTCAGCCGGAATACGATTGCCAACTTCCCATTCACCAGATTCAATTGTTTTTTTCATTTCATTATGAATTTGAATATATATGGGAGATCCCATTAACAATTACCTTCCTAACCTTTTATTAAAATTTACGTCCAAAGCTATATGTGCTTTCTAGTTGCATGTTAGCATCAAATAAGTTCATATCAGCATCTTTTCCGATTTCAATAGCACCTTTTGATGTTAAATTGAATTCCCTAGCTTGATTGACAGAACTCATCAATACAGCTTCTTCGATACCACAACCAGTAAATTTCATAATATTTTTAAATGCATCTTGATATTGTAAAACAGAGCCTGCTAAATTACCAGATTCTAATCTTGCTTGTTTGTCTTTAACAATAACTTTTTGCCCGCCAAGTTCGCTTAAGCCTTCAGGCATTCCTTTAGCACGCATCGAGTCAGTAATTAATTCAATACGTTTAGGTCCTTTTAAATCATAGGCTAGTTTAATCATATCTGGCACAATATGAAAACCATCAGCAATAATTTCTGTATAAATATTATCCTCTAAAAATGCATGTCCAGTTACACCTGGTTCACGATGCTTAAATTCGCGTTGTGCATTGTATAAATGAGTGACATGACTTGCTCGAGAATGTTTCATTTCTTCGCGAGTAGCGTTACTATGGCCCACTGAAGGTACGATACCATTCTTGATACAATACTCTTCAAATTCAGGTGACGTTTTATGTTCCGGTGCATAAGTCACTAATTTGATCATATGTCCTGATAATTCATTCCATTTATCAAATAACTTTGTATCAGGTGCCTCAATATATTTTTCAGGCTGTGCGCCTTTAAAAACAGGAGAAATAAATGGTCCTTCAAGATGAATTCCTTGAATAACAGGGTTCACTTCAGCGGCTTTTTTGATACCAACCATAGCATTAGCAATATTTTCATGTGATTGGGTCATTGTCGTTGCGAAATAAGTCGTAACACCTTCGTGAATCATATCGGTAACCATTTCATTAATTTGTTTAGAATCACCATCCATAGCATCAAAACTATATCCACCATGGCTGTGAACGTCAATAAATCCAGGAACAATAATTTTCCCTTCTACATCTCTAACCTCATCAGAGGCTAAAGCTTTGTATTCGCTCATTGGCCCCATTGCACTAATTTGTTTATCAAATCGAATATATGCATCTTCAATTTTTTCTGAACCCGTGTAGATAACTGCATGTTTTAAAACAATACTCATCTTATCCGCCATCCCTTCAATTTATAAACTTAGTATAATCGGTATAGACCAAAAAAACAAGGTCATATCAAATTTAGTTTTTGTCTTTAGCCACAGTTGCATCAACTGCTTTAATAATAGAATTCATAAATCCAGCCTCTTCCATTGCAAGCAATCCAGCAATAGTTGTGCCACCCGGAGATGAAACCTCATCAATTAATTTCCATGGCACTTCATCAGTAGCTAAGACCTTTTTTGCACTGCCTAGTACAGCTTGAGCAGCAATCTTAGTTGCTTTATCTTTTGGTAAGCCATATTTAACGCCTGCACGTGCAAGCGTATCAATAAATAAGTAAATAAATGCTGGTGAGCTACCAGCAAGAGCAACAAACGTGCTAAAATCGCGTTCAGCAATCTCCATCGTTTCACCAATAGTATCAAATAAATCAGTACCTTGTTTCATTTGTTTATCTGTCAAAATATCATTACCGACTAACGCAGTCATACTTTCGGAAACCGTTGCGTTAACATTTGGCATTGTTCTTAAAATACCAACTGAATGATTATCTAATTCTAATTCAATTTCAGAGATTGAAACACCTGATACAATAGAAATTAGCATAGGTTTGTATTCCTTCACTGACTCTTTAATTTCTGCTAAAACCATACCTAAGACAATTGGTTTAACAGCAAGAAAAACAACGTCAGCCTCACTAACCACCTGAGCATTGCTACCTAACGCTGTAAAGCCATTAGCTTCAGCATAAGGTACATAGCTGGACTCTCTTGCACTGTGTACCAAAATTTCTTTTGGCGCGATAAATTCTGCTTCTACTAAACCTTCAATAATTGCTCGAGCCATATTACCAGCTCCAATAAATCCAATTTTCATAGTTTCCTCATTTCAATTATTATATTTAATTACTATCTCCATCATACCGCAAAAAAAAATAAAATAACAAATAAAACAAAAAAGCAGATACCTAAGTATCTGCTTTTAGCTAGTTGGGTTAGATGGATTCGAACCATCGCATGACAGGATCAAAACCTGTTGCCTTACCGCTTGGCTATAACCCAATATTATAAAATAATGGTGGAAGAGAGTGGATTCGAACCACCGAACCCGAAGGAGCGGATTTACAGTCCGCCGCGTTTAGCCTCTTCGCTACTCTTCCATATCAGCTTTATCCGACTTAACTATCATACAAATAAATGGATTAAAAATCAAGCTTTTTTTTCAATTATTTTAAATTAATTATTTGTAACGTAAATTTCCACTCATCGAAGAACGTATTTTTCGTCCATTCGTTATATTTTTTCCGCCCATATCCCACTGGCTTCGTATAATACGTCGTTTCATTAATTTGAATAGGATCATGTTTGATATGGAGGTGCCCAAATAAAACTTTTTCTACTTTATAGTATTCTAACAGATCTCCCATCTTTTGACTACCTAACATGCCGTTTGCAACGTTCCAGAAACGATTATCATTATTAATTTTAATATACAATTCATTAGGTACAAAATGAGTCATAAATATTATTTTTTTATTTAATTGTTTCGCATCACTCAATAATTTTTCAGTTTGTCTTAAACTTAATTTAAATCTCTCGACATCTGGCATTGGTTGAACAATTTTACGATCGATCCAATAGTTTGTTTTCCAATGTAGCATTTCTTTATCAGACCGTTTTAGCTGTTTTGAGTAACTGTAATCGTACCATCCATTATTACCTATAATACGCCATTCAGTGCCGGAGATATCCAAATATTGATTATGGAGATAAGAATCATTCACTACACTTTCTAGCTCATCAAATGTTATATTTTTAACCATGTCATGGTTACCTGCAATAAATAAGACAACAATTTTATTATTTAACTTTCTTTTCAGTCTAATAATATAATCAATCGTTTTATTAAAATCATTAAATAAATCTCCTGTAATAAGATAATACTCAATATTTTTCGCTAATAGATAATTTACTTGTTCATCAATAATTATATCCACATCAACTTTATTAATATCAAAGTGATTATCACTACTAGTTGCAATAATTGTCATGTTTCCCTCCAAAAAAAGATATGTTAATTAAAATTAACATATCTTTCATTAAAAATCTATTTAATTAACGCCTTCCATTAATTTATGAATTCTTGGAATAAAGAAACTCAACATAATACCAAAGGCAACAGTAATTCCACCAACTACAGCAAAGTACATTGATTCAGTAGCGGGTGTGTATAACCGAACAATTTGTGAATTCAATGCTTGAGCAACAGCATCACTCAAGAACCAAACACTCATCATTTGAGATTGAAAACTTTTTGGTGCAAGTTTAGTAGTAATTGATAAGCCAACTGGAGAAACCAAAACTTCACCAAGCATAACCATCATCCAACTTGCAACTAACCATAATGGGCCAACTTTAGTATCTGTTCCAAAAAGAACACCAGGGAGCATCATCCAAAGGAAAGATGCTCCAGCAAATACTAGACCAATTGAAAATTTAGCTGGAGAACTAGGTTGTTTCGATCCTAATTTAACCCATAACCAAGCAAATATTGGAACATAGATTAATATGAATAACGGATTCATACTTTGAAAGAAACTAGCTGGGAAAGTGAACCCAAAAGCACTTAACTGCGTTCTAGTTGACGCAAACATTGCTAAAACAACTGAACCTTGTTCTTCAATTGACCAGAATAAGATACTGGCAATAAATAACGGAATATACGCTGTAAGTCTTGATCGTTCAATTTTTGTTGTTTTCTTACTTGTTAACATCATTGTAAAGTAATAGACAGGGATGATAACTGCAAGAATTGTGATTAAAAGAATGACATTCGTAATATTTAATGATTTAAATAGGAACATGATAACTAAAATTAAAGCTAAAGCTATAACACCGATTGAAGATTTTTTAAGAATAGTTGATAATTCGTTAGGTTGAATAGGGTCATTAGGATATAAACTATCTTTTGTTAAATATTTTCTTCCGTCAAAGTAATATTGAACTAAGCCGAAAAACATCCCAATAGCTGCTAATGAGAATCCAACGTGGTAATTATATTCTTGACCAACCCATCCAACTAGCAACGGTGCAATCAAAGCACCAATATTAATCCCAGATACAAAGATACTGAAACCAGAATCACGTCTTGGATCCTTACTATTGTATAATCCACCAACCATTTCAGAAACATTAGGTTTTAACAACCCTGTTCCCAATACGATTAACGCGATAGATATGAATAAAGCAACTGATTTAAAGGGTGTTGCAAGAACAATATGTCCTAGCATTATTAGTATTCCACCAATAAACACTGTTTTTCTACTACCCCAAAGGCGATCACTAACGAAACCTCCAATGACACCTGATAAATAAATTAATGATCCATAAATGGACATAATTGACATGGCTGTAGCTTGATTATAACCAAGCCCATCCACTTCTGAAATCATATAGTATAAAAGAATTGCTCGCATTCCGTAATAACTGAATCGCTCCCACATTTCTGTAAAAAATAGTGTTGATAATCCTCTAGGATGACCAAAAAAGGCCGTATCTTTATTTTTCATGGACTTCCTCCGATATAAATCTAGTATATGTATTTTAATGCATTACACATTATACAATGTATATATATCAATAGTCAAATCAAATTTTTACTTATATCTCATCATTTACTACTTGTTTTATCATTTAACGTCTTTCTAATATGTGAAAAATTTTATATCCATTATTAAGTAATAGTGTAACAAAAAATGCTCTATAGTATCTGCTATTTTTGCTAGAACAATCTATCAAGTGACTAAGTATTTTATCCGGTTCATTTTAGAAGCACGCGAAAACGTTAAAGTAATCGTTACTTATATAAACTATACGTATCCCAAGTTTACGAGAACTTTGTTATTCCCGAACGCCATAGTTGTTTACGATCAATTTCACATTTACAATGCACTTATGCATGCATTTAATAAAACTTGAATTCAATTTTTTAAAAAAATTGTTTACTCATTTTAATTTAACATGAAGACTATGTGAAAAACGCTATTAACTATCCTTATTCTAATAGCCTACTTGAAGGAAGGGACTAACAATAAATTGAAAATTATTAAACGTAATGCCTACGGATTTAGTGATTTTAGGAACCGTGTTTCCTTTGTAATGAGAAATAAAACTATAAAAAAAGGTGTTGTCACTTTGTGACAACACCTTTTTTTATATTCAGCAACGGTCGTAAAATTTTATTGTTTTATTTTTAATAGCATGGCAACGTCCTACCCTCGCAGGGGGCGACCCCCAACTACTCTTGGCGCTAAGAAGCTTAACTTCTGTGTTC
>NZ_JBXAXW010000005.1:0-98942 GCF_056781975.1 Dellaglioa sp. CoH-57-MRSF-19 | reverse complement strand
CGAACACAGAAGTTAAGCTTCTTAGCGCCAAGAGTAGTTGGGGGTCGCCCCCTGCGAGGGTAGGACGTTGCCATGCTAATAATAAATAAAAAAAGGACATTAACATAATTGTTAATGTCCTTTTTTTATGCGATTGTAAAATAAAAAGCCGCTTACCGGATTTGAACCGGTGACCCCCACCTTACCATGGTGATACTCTACCTACTGAGCTAAAGCGGCATTACTATAAAAGTCTATAGTAATATTAAAAATAAATCAACCTAAATTTAAACAATCAAAACACTAGAATTATTTATGGAATTCGTAAGCAACGGAGATAGTGACTCAATGGAAAAGATAGTTAAGGTATGCATTGCTCGTGAACAAAGAGTATAAAGGGTACCAAGATCATTTTTTGAAATATAATTTTTTTTTGAAATATCAAAAGCAATAACAGAATCAAATTCCAAGCCTTTAGCTAAATAAATAGGTAATATTATTGTTTCTTCTGGAATTTTTCTGTCGCCATCTGTAACCATTGTTAATTTTACTAATGATCTGAGTTCACTATATAGTAATTTACATTCAGCCAAATTTTTAGTGATGATAGTTACTGGTTGGTTATTAGTATCACCATTTTTAATTAGGGCTATTAAAGATGCTAGTGCAGAAGCCCGGGTTTTACTAAAGTATATTTTAGGTAATTCGCCATGACGTGTGAATGATTCAATGCTATTTCCGTCTGGTAGCAATGATTTTGCAAAATTAGTAATTTCAAATGTTGATCGGTAACTTTTATTTAAAATAATTAAATTAGTTTTTTTAACTTGTAAAATATGATTTAAATTTTCTAAAAATTTAGCTGGTAAGATTAAATCATAGAATAAAGCTTGCTCACTATCTCCTAAAAGTGTTAATTTAGCGTTAGGAAAACAATTTTTTAAATATAAGAGTTGCAGCGGAGAGTAATCTTGAATTTCATCAATAAAAAGATGTTCGATATTTCTATTTTGACCATCACCCGTTAGTAAGTCTCGTAGCAATAGTAGTGGTGTGGCATCTAATAACGTGATTTTATGAAGCTCTAAGTTTGATTGGAATGATTTTTTTTCTTCTATTGAAATTGTAATTTCAAGGAATTTAGCATATTGCTCATAAATATCAATAAAATAATTATTGTAAATCGCATCATATACAATATTAAAGCGATCTTTTAATATAATGGTACCAATATATGATATTTCTTTATCAATACTATCAAATTCATCGCGTTCATAATCACTTAAATATGTTTCATATTGAGAATCAGATAACGAATCAATTTCTTCACGCATCCAATCAGATTCTGCCATTTCGGCAATTCTAGTTTTTAATCGTTTTGTTAGTGTATTTTTTGTTGCGGTAAATTTATCTGATGACAACATATTATGTGGTAGATGTGTAAATATATTAGCGATTTCTTCTTTTTTAAAGAACGGGATACCTTCATAAATGATATCTGTGAAGGCTAATTCAGATGAATCTACTGCATTTAAGTAATTTTCAATTGTTTTTTTTAAAAGTGCATTACCTCTTAAATCAGATGAAGCATGTTTATTGTTTGACTCATAATTTTCAAATAAGGTTTCAACCTTTAATCCTTGAAAACGATTAGAGAAGAATTCGGCTAACGTGACTTGTCTCATGTTCTTTTCGCCCAGGCTAGGTAGTACATCGGAAATATAGTGACTGAAAAGTAGATTTGGAGAAAATAATATAATTTGATCCGCATTTAGTGATGTTCTTGAGTGATAGAGTAGAAATGCAATACGTTGTAGAATAGCGGATGTTTTCCCACTTCCGGCAACCCCCTGGACAACTAATAAGTCACTTGTTGTATCTCGAATAATTGTGTTTTGTTCTTGTTGAATTGTAGAAACAATATTTTTCATCTGTGTGTCACTTTGTTCGCCTAAAACTTGTTGCAATAATTCATCGCCAATTGTTTCATTGGTATCAAACATCGATAGGATTTTACCTTCTTTAATTTGAAATTGACGTTTTTTGGATAATTCTGTCATTTGAGTTCCTTGTGGTGTCTTATAAGAAATATGACCCAATGCGCCGTTATAATAAATACTTGAAATAGGTGCACGCCAGTCATGTATTAGAAAATTTTGATGATCATCTACTAGAGAGGCTAGACCAATATAGAGTTGTTCCTGTTCTGGATCGCCATCGTCTTGGATGTCGATACGTCCAAAATAAGGTGAATCGCCTAATTGTTTTAAAGTATGAACCTGTTTTTCTAATATTTCTTCAGTTTGGATAGTCGTGGCGACCAATTGTTTCTGTTGTTGCACTTCGGCATTCGTTTCAATTCTATCATCAACTTCAAAAGTATTGATTTTGGCATTATCTACATAGTTTTTTTCAACTGATGAGGTTTCTTTATGTGCTTTTTCACATAGTTCGGCTGTTTTAATAGATTGGTGATTAATTTCAGTAATAATTGAATCAACTCTATTTTGTTCGATTTCTTCTTCTGACATCTTAATGCCCCCTTTGTACTATTGACCTAGTTTAAAGGTTTTTGAAATATTCGTCTAGTATTTAATATTATTTGATTTTTTCTGTTGAACACGCTACACTTACACTAATAGATAATTCATTGATTATTGCGAAGTAGGAACGCCAACTAGAACAGGGACATACTGATTTTGCTGGAAGGTATGGTGGCGGACTGAATTGGATATATGAGAATTTTGGGTAACCTCCTTATCGGTAAGTGGCAGAATTTTATTCTGCAATTTAGGTGGTACCACGAGACAGTCGTCCTATTGTTATTTACTAACAATAGGACTTTTTTTATAGATAGAAAGGGAGCGTAAATATGACAAAAAAAGTAGTCTTATCAGGGGATCGACCTACGGGGAAACTACATATCGGGCACTACATCGGTTCATTAAAGAATCGTGTTGAAATGCAAAATTCTGGTGATTATGAGATATTCATCATGATTGCTGATCAACAAGCTTTGACAGATAACGCACGTGATCCGGAAAAAATTAAAAATAGTTTAATTCAAGTAGCGTTAGATTATCTAGCGGTTGGTATTGATCCAAACAAATCAACTATTTTTGTTCAATCTCAAATTCCTGCATTAACGGAACTAACAAGTTATTACTTGAATTTGGTAACTGTTTCTCGCTTGGAACGTAATCCTACAGTTAAAGCTGAAATTCAACAAAAGAATTTTGAACGCAGTATTCCTGCCGGATTTTTTGTTTATCCGGTTAGCCAGGCTGCAGATATTACAGCATTTAAAGCAACAGTTGTACCTGTTGGCGATGATCAAGAACCAATGATTGAACAAACACGCGAAATCGTTAGAAGTTTTAATACAATTTATCAACAAGATATTCTTGTTGAACCAGAAGGTGTCTTCCCTCCAAAAGGGCAAGGACGTTTACCTGGATTAGATGGTAATGCAAAAATGAGTAAGTCACTAGGAAACGGGATTTTCCTTGCCGATGATGCGGAGACATTGAAGAAGAAAGTAATGTCAATGTATACAGATCCAGATCATATTCATGTTGAAGATCCAGGTAAAGTTGAGGGTAACATGGTATTTACTTATCTTGATATCTTTGATAAAGATACTGAAAAAGTTGCCGAACTTAAGGCCCAGTATCAAGCAGGTGGCTTAGGCGATGTTAAAATTAAACGTTATTTAAATGAAGTACTTGAAGCTGAGTTAGCTCCAATTCGTGAACGACGAGCTGAATTAGCTAAAGATCCTGAAGCCATTTATGCAATGTTAAAAGCGGGTAGTGATAAAGCTAATGCTGTTGCAAACCAAACATTGAACGAAGTTAGAGATGCGATTGGAATTAATTATTTTAACTAGTTCGGTTGTGAAACGTTTCTTTGATTTAGTATGAGGTGAGTAATAATGGAAAAGTTTGTTTTATTGGATTTGGGTTCAAATTCGGTTCGATTATCAATTAACGAACAACTTGATAATGGACAATTTAAAGAAATTAAGCGTTTAAAATCGGAAACACGATTATCTGAAGGGATGGGGAAATCCCGAGTGTTACAGGAACATGCGATGGCTAGGACAATTGAAGCCTTAGTTAGTTTTAAAAAACAATATGATATTTATGGACCGGTTGCTGTACATGGAATTGCCACTGCAGCTGTACGAATGGCTCGAAATCAAAAAGAATTTTTACGTCGAATTAAAGAGGCAGTTGGTGCTGATATTGAAGTTTTAAGTGGGGATGATGAAGCTTATTACGATTATATGGGTGTAATGGAAGCCTTACCAATTCATGATTGCTTGATTTTGGATACAGGTGGCGCAAGCAGTGAATTAATCCATGTGGTTAATCGAAAAGTGGTACATCTTGTGAGTTTGCCATTTGGTGCAGTGACTTTATCCGAAAAATATTTAAAAAATGAACAGATTACGAGTAAAGAATTATTTCAGTTAATGGAGTACTTGGTGACCGCTTTTCAAAAGTTGGAGTGGTTGAAGGAAGCAATGGAGTTGCCCCTCGTACTACTTGGCGGCTCAAATCGAATTATTGGACGTTTAAACCGCAAAAAACAGAAGCTAATTAATACGGAGGCAATTAATGGCTATCAATTGTCACGTAAGGCAGTTTCATTAACTTTTGAGGACTTGGTAGGCTTGACGACTAAAAAGCGTGCACAAGTCAGTGGTATAGCTTCTAACCGTGCGGATATTATTGTAGGTGGAATTGCACCAGTTGTTGTTCTGGGACAATATTTAAATTCTGTTGGTGTCATTTTTTCTGAAAGTGGTGTCCGAGAAGGTTATTTAACAACTAAATTAGGTAAATAAAAAGACATCAAAAATTGATGTCTTTTTATTTTGGTAAAATATCTTCGAATGTCATTGCTGATAAAAATTTTTGAATGCGTTCTGTAGGGTGATTGAAAAATTCGTCTGGTGAACCATTAAATAAGATATTGCCATCTTCTAGAAAAATGATATTATTGGCAACAGCTTTTGCAAAGGCCATATTATGAGTAACGATAACCATTGATTTTTTTTCTATATCCAACTTAAGTAGAACTCTTAAAACCTCTGCTTCTAATTCAGGATCTAGTGCAGAAGTTGGTTCATCAAATAATAAATATTTAGGATTCATTGCCATTGCTCTAGCAATAGCTACACGTTGTTGTTGACCACCAGATAACTGGCTTGGATAGTAATTAGCACGATCTGAAAGACCGACTAATTCTAAAAGTTCTTCAGCGCGTTGTGCAACAATTAATTTTTGTTCCTTTAAAACGTGAAGGGGTCCTTCCATAACATTTTTCAAAACAGTTAAATGAGGAAATAAGTTATAGTCTTGGAAAACCATACCTGTTTCACGACGAACTTCCAAAATTGTTTTTTCACTGATTGGTTGGGTAAAGTCGATCTTTTTATCATCTAATGAGTAGAGACCTTCTTCGGGTTGTTCTAATAAATTAAATGAGCGTAATAAGGTTGATTTACCGGAACCAGAAGGACCAACGATGACGGTTGTTTCGTTTTCTGGTAATTCAAATGACAACGATTTTAAGACTTTATGTTGGTCGAAGTATTTATTAACATTTTCAAATTTAATCAAAGTTAAGACCTCCTAGTTATTTTTAATGTAACGCGATGTTCTTTTTTCTAGATAATATTGACCAACGTTTAAAATTGAGCAAAAGACTAGATAAACGACCGCTACTTCACAGTATAAGGTCATAGGTTCATAAGTTCTTGCCGCAATTTGTTGACCAACGGAAAACATTTCGACAATCGTGATTGAGAAGGCTAATGACGTATCCTTTATTAAACCAATGAAACTATTTGATAAAGGTGGAAGTGAGACCCGTGCTGCTTGTGGTAAAATAACGCGAAATAACACGGTTGTGTGTGTCATACCAATGGCGTAACCAGCTTCCCACTGACCTTTTGAAATTGATAGAATAGCTGCACGAATTGTTTCCGATGCATAAGCACCAACGTTTAATGAAAAAACAATAACAGCGGCACTGAATGCGCCGAATTCAACTGTATAAGGTGCTGGTAATCTAGGTAGTCCATAAAATAGGATAAATAATTGCACAATCAAAGGCGTTCCTCTGAAAATCCAAACATAGAATGAAAAGAATGCTTTACCAATCCCTTTTAAAATTTGGGTGAAGGTACTGCCTTTTTTTATATCTGATATTCGAACTAGTGCGGTGATAATTGCGATGATGATCCCGATAACGAATGAAATTATCGTCAAAGGGATAGTGTAGCGAATTCCAGCTTCTAAAATGGTTGGGAGTGAATCAATAACAAGTTTCATAAACGCGGAACCTCTCTTAATCTATTATTAATAAAAAAAGACTGATGACAAAATGGATTTTGCACCAGTCCTTTTGGAATTATTTATTTGTGATGTCGCTACCAAAATATTTTTTTGATAGTTTTGATAATGAGCCATCAGCACGTAATTCTTTAAGTGCTTTGTTTAATTCTTTTTGTAATTTTGGGTTGTCCTGTTGGATTAAGCCAGCAACTTTTAATGCTGGAATTTCAGAACCTGTTGAAATTGTTTTAATGTTCGTATCAGGTTTTTCTTTTAAGTATGAATAGACAGCATCGTTACTGTTAATGGTACCATCAGCCCGACCATCTAGGATTAAACTGATTGTATTTGCAAAATCATCTGTTGAGACAACATCAGCACCAAGGCGTTCAGCATCGGCTCCATTTTCACTTGTAACCGTTTGTGCCATCTTTTTACCCTTAATATCTTTAATCGTTTTAATAGAAGAGTTATTATTTTTGACGACTAAAATTGATTTTGAATAAATATAAGGTGATGTAAAGTTGTATTTATCTTGACGTTCTTTTGTAACACCAACGTTGTTTAAAACAACGTCGTATTTGTTAGCATCTAATCCTGCAACTAATGAATCCCATTTTGATTCGATAAATTTAGGCGTTAAATCCATTTTTTTAGCTAATTGTTTACCAAGATCAACTTCGAAACCAGTTAATTTATTGTTACTATCGTGGTAACTATAAGGGCGGTAAGTACCTTCTAATCCGATTGTTAATGTACCCTTTGTTTGTGTTACATCGGATGCTGTATCTTTCGATTTACCGCAGGCGGTTAAAGCAAGAGCAATCAATAACACACTGGCAAGACTTAATATTTTTTTCATTTTAGTACGCCCCTTTTTTTAAAAGTAATATATTATCTATCTATAATAGCGTAAAATAAGCTAAGAAACCAATTATTTCTCTTACTAAAAGTAAAAACAACAAAAAGGACTAAGGTAATGACAAAATTTATAAAATTTTATCAAAAAAAATGGCATGATAGATTAATAACCTTATTAAATGACAATCTTATTTCAGATGATGAAAAATTAGAAATAGAAACGCATGCTCTTAATCATGAATTAGGGGATCAGATGACTGAAAATTATATAGCAGATTTTACCTTGCCAGAAGGTATTGCGTTTAATTATTTAGTTGATGGAAAAAAGATGACGGTCCCAATGGTAACTGAAGAACCTTCTGTAATTGCGGCAAATAATAATGGGGCAAAAATAATTGCATCTGCGGGTGGATTTACAACAAAAATTAAATCACGCTTAATGATAGGTCAAGTTATTTTAGAAAATATTGATGATGCGGATAACGTTATCAACCAAATTAATGAACAACAATTGAATTTAATTAAAATAGCGAATGCTGCTCGTCCTTCACTTGTAAAACGAGGCGGTGGCGCACGTTGGGTCAGAGTTCGAAAACTAGCAGCTGATCTAATTTCGGTAGATTTAGCAGTAGATGTTCAAGAAGCAATGGGCGCTAATAGTGTAAATACAATGATGGAGGCAGTTGGTGAAACGCTGCAAACACAGTTTAAACAAGACGTCCTTATGAGTATTCTATCCAACTACGCAACAGATTCATTAGTTGAATCAAGCTGCTCAATTCCTTTTACGTTGTTAGATTCTGCAGAAATTAGTGGTGAACACATAGCTAAGAAAATTGTCTCAGCAAGTCGAGTGGCTCAACTTGACCCATATCGTGCCGTCACACATAATAAAGGTATTATGAATGGGATTGATGCGGTTCTCATTGCTTCGGGAAACGATTGGCGTGCCGTTGAAGCAGGTGCTCATGCTTATGCTAGCCAAGATGGCCAGTATCGTGGCTTGACGAAATGGTCGATAGTCAGTGATAATTTAGTTGGCATAATTAAATTACCAATGCCCATAGGAGTTGTTGGGGGTTCGATTGATATTGTCCCAATGGTTCAAATTAATAAAAAAATGATGGGTATTCGATCAGCAAAAGAGCTTGCTAGTTTGGTTGCAAGTGTTGGGTTAGCTCAAAATTTAGCGGCACTTAAAGCACTTGTTTCTGAGGGTATTCAAAAGGGACATATGGGTCTTCAACTAAAATCACTGGCAGTTAAAGTTGGCGCTGTAGACGAAGAAGTGGCACAATTAACTGAGTTATTAAAAAATGAGAATCGACCAGATACAGAGGTTGCAACAAAAAAACTAAATGAATTAAGAAAAAAAGGGGATAATTAAATGGTTGAGATTACATTACACCAAAATACACAAAATTTAATTACTACAATTAAAGAACAATTTGATGGAGAAATTAAAATTCAATATGGTGGCGAAAAAGTTGGGTTTATTAAGCATCAACAAGTAGAATCTCGGTTAGAAGATGGAAATTTCATTATTAATGTGACTGATATTACAGCACCTGATTACTTGATTTCGCATGAACTATTCCATTTTTTCTTGCAACTTAATCAGGCACCTGAATTAATGTTAAAAATGACAACGGATGATTTTAATATCGACGATAAAATCAATGCGACGGCTGTTCAACTTTATGATACGGTTTTACATGGGACTATTTTTAGATTACAAGAAGAAAATGGGTTTATTGATGATAATATTAGAGAATTATTCTATCAAGGAATCTTGGCAACAGTGACTGCTGAACCTAAAGAAGGTAGCGGCCCAGATGAATGGGGAATGTACCGATTAATCACACTTTTAGATGCTTTGGTGTTCTTTCAAAATGAAGATATGGAACAAATTACTGAAAAATTCTTAGAATTTTACCCTATCGCAACAGATGCTGCACTTAAATTATTGGAAATCTTAACATCTAATGACTTACGTGCACCTTTTGAAGCTCGCCGAGCAACGGTTGCCTTATTTAAAGCCTTCGATGCACAACTTGAAGCGTGGAAATTACCAAAAATGTACTTAAATACGTTTGCAACGTTAACACCAGTTTTCAGTGAACGTCAATTAAAATTAGAAGTACGTCAATTGTTTGATATTATGCATTCTGAATTTAAAAGTAATGTTAATTTTGCGTCAGCTTATGTTGGTATTCAAAAGAATGATCAACAAAATGCATTTGTTATTACAGTACCTAGAAATGCGGATTCAAAAGAGGTTATTTTACGTACGTACGATATGACAGTGTTAGAATTAATGCAAACAATTAAGATGCGCTTTATAGTTAGAACTGCTGAATAATGATTGATTTAGCAAAATATAATCTAGCTGTTATCACAGCTGGAAACAACATTTTATTATTAAATCGTTTGAAAAAACCATATGTTGGTCTTTGGAATGGAATTGGTGGTAAACGTGAACCACAAGAATCTGAACTTGCAGGGATGCTTCGTGAATTATATGAGGAAACAGGAATCAAAATTACCGATTCTCAATGTAGACCAACGGGTTATCTTGAATGGTCAGTGGACGACGAATATCAAGCTACAATAGCGTTATTTCATATCTCTTTACAACAACCATTTGGAAAACAATATCCACAAAGAACACGAGAAGGTATTTTAGCAGACTTTCCAGTTGAATGGGCTTTGAATAAGCAAAACGTCGGACTAACACCTGATTTAGTTCCTGTGTTACCCTATATTTTAAAGGATGAATTTCATCGATATTTGACAAATTTTAATGGTTCACAATTAGTTGATTTTAAAATTAAATTATAGTGAAGGACTGTTGTAAAATGATTGAACACAGTGAAATTTTTACTCGATTAAATAATCTAAAGACTAGATTACAATGGCTAACTTATTTTCAGCGGTTTTTTGACTTCATTCTGTTTTACTTTGGTTTTTCTAGTTTTTTTGGTGGAAATCCAATAACGTTATTTGGAACAGTTTTCACAAAAGGTGAAGGGTTACTACTAACGTTGATGGTTGCGGCGATAACGTTTAGTATCACGGCACTGAAACAAGATCCAAGACGGGTTGGGCGGATTTTAATTACCATTTTAGATGGACAGCTATCTGAAAAAGAAATTATGATTATTCGTCAATTTCAAAAATATGCACGCTAATTTTAAAAGAGATAGTCTATGTTAAACTCACGGACTGTCTCTTTTTATTGCTTAAAATCGGCTGAAAACTATGATATACTGTTAAGGAGTTTATACAGAACGAATGTTAAAAAACACATGAAATACGATACGGAAAGGGTCTTAAAAAATGACAGAAAAACCCACATTTTATTTAACAACACCAATTTATTATCCATCTGGTAAATTACATATTGGAAATTCATACACAACAATTGCGTGTGACGTCTTAGCACGTTACAAACGCCAAAAAGGATATGATGTTTTCTTCTTAACGGGAACAGATGAACATGGTTTGAAAATCGAACAAAAAGCTGAAGAATTAGGGACAACACCACAAGCTTATGTCGACGGTATGGCTAGTGATATTAAAGAATTATGGAAAACCCTTGAAATTACAAATGATAAATTTATTCGAACAACAGATGATCAACATGAAAAAGCTGTGCAATATATCTTCGATAAATTACTTAAACAAGGCGATATTTATTTAGGAGAATACGAAGGCTGGTACTCTGTTTCTGATGAAGAATTCTTTACAGAATCACAGTTGGCTGAAGTTTTCCGTGATGATGACGGTAAAATGGTTGGTGGTAAAGCGCCAAGTGGTCACGAAGTTTCATTAGTTAAAGAAGAATCATATTTCTTTAAAATGAGTAAATATGCAGATCGTTTACTAAAATATTATGAAGATCATCCTGATTTTATTCAACCAGAATCACGTAAAAATGAAATGATAAATAATTTCATTAAACCTGGTTTGGAAGATCTTGCTGTATCTAGAACGACATTTAACTGGGGCGTAAAAGTTAAAAGTAACCCTAAACATGTTGTTTATGTTTGGATTGACGCTTTAGCAAATTATATTACAGCCTTGGGTTATGGTTCAGATGATACTGAACTATTTGATAAATATTGGCCTGCAGATGTTCAAATGGTTGGTAAAGAAATCGTGCGTTTCCATACGATTTACTGGCCAATTATTTTGATGGCGCTCGATTTACCTTTACCAAAACAAATTTTTGGTCATGGTTGGTTGTTAATGAAAGACGGTAAAATGTCTAAATCAAAAGGTAACGTTATCTATCCAGAAATGTTAGTAGAACGCTATGGATTGGATGCACTCCGTTACTACTTAATGCGCGCTGTACCATTTGGTAATGATGGTGTCTTCACACCAGAAGACTTTGTTTCACGTGTTAATTTTGATTTAGCTAATGATTTAGGGAACTTATTAAATAGAACTGTTGCGATGATTAACAAATACGATGGTGGTAAAATTCCAGCATTAAAGGGTAACGTAACTGAATTTGATGGAGACTTAGGTCAAACAGCTGAAGATACAATTACGGAATATACTGAATTAATGGATAAAATGGAATTCTCAGATGGATTAAATGCTATCTGGAAATTAGTTGCTAGAACAAATAAATATATTGATGAAACACAACCATGGGTTTTAGCTAAAGATGAAGCACGTAAAGCTGAACTTGATAGTGTTATGGTACATTTAGCAGCTAGTTTACGTGTGATTGCTGTCTTAATCCAACCTATTATGACGCATGCACCTAAAGAAATTTTTGAACAATTAGGTTTAGACACGGCAGATATGGCTATTGAAGAATTAAACTACTCTGATTTCCCAATGGACAGCGTCGTTGTTGAAAAAGGAACGCCTATTTTCCCACGCTTAGATGTTGAAGAAGAGATTGCCTATATTAAAGATCAAATGACAGTTTCAGATAAGAAGAAAGGGCGTAAAGCAATGGCAGTTAATGATACAGAGGATTCTTTAGATTGGAATCCAGAAAATGTGGCTCTAAACTTAACATTACCTCAAACGACATTTGATCAATTTGAGCCAAATGAATTAAAAGTTGCTGAAATTATTCAAGTTGAAAAAGTACAAAATGCTGATAAACTATTGAAATTTAGATTAGATGCTGGTGATCCTGATCATCGTCAAATCTTGTCTGGTGTAGCAGAGTTTTATCCTGAAACAGATGTCTTATTAGGAAAAAAAGTTGTGATTGTTGCGAACTTAAAACCGCGTAAGATGAAAGGCGAAATTAGCCAAGGAATGATTCTATCTGTAGAATACGATGGTAAATTGAAATTAATTACCGTTGATGAAGATATTAAAAATGGCGCAATTGTAGGCTAAATAAAGTAAGGACTGGAAACAAAACTTGGTTTTGCTCTAGTCCTTCTTCATTTTACTGCTAGAAAGGAGAGGTATCCCTTGGAAATATTTGACACACATACACATATTAATTCTGATGAATTTACAACGGAAATTCCTGAAGTTATTGAGCGTGCAAAAGCATTTGACGTGACTAAAATGGCAATTGTTGGATTTGATCAACCAAGCATTTTGAAATCACTAGAACTATCAAAAAGCTATCCTAATTTATATTCTATAATTGGTTGGCATCCAGAAGAGGCAAAAACCTACACACCGGAGACTGAAGAAGTTTTGATAGAACAATTACAGTCGCCAAAAGTTGTCGCAATGGGTGAAATGGGCCTAGATTACCATTGGGATACGTCTCCAATTGAAACGCAGAAAAAAGTTTTCAAACGTCAGGTTGAGATTGCGAAGGCGTTAAAATTACCAATTTCTATTCATAATCGAGATGCCTTTGAGGATGTTTATACAATCCTGAAAGAAGCTGATATTCGTGATATTGGTGGCATTATGCATAGCTTTAATGGTGATGCAAAATGGGCAGAGAAATTCTTAGACTTAGGGATGCATTTATCCTATAGTGGTATTGTGACTTATAATAGTGCTAAAGAAGTTCATGAAGCCGTTAAAGTGACACCAAGCAACCGAATTTTAATTGAAACAGATGCACCATATTTAACGCCAGAACCTTATAGAGGTCAGCGCAATGAACCAGGATACACAAGATACGTCTTGGAAGCTGTCGCAAAAATTCGAGAGAGTTCAAGTATTGATATGGCAGCGGCAACATTTAAAAATGCCGAAAACTTATTTAGGATAGGGTAATATGCAGAAAATTAGAGAAGTAATCGTAGTTGAAGGTCGCGATGACACAAAACGTATCCATTTAGCTGTTAATGCAGATACGATTGAAACACGTGGCTCAGCTATTAGTGACGAAACGTTAGATCAAATTGAACTGTTGCAAGAAACTCGAGGCGTAATTGTATTTACGGACCCTGATTTTTCTGGTGAAAAAATTCGTAAAACTATTTCAGCACGCGTTCCAAATGTACAGCATGCTTTTCTGAAAAAAAGTGAAGCTGTCCCAGATCATAAAGGGAGTTTAGGCGTTGAACATGCTTCAGTTGAAGCGATTCGTGAAGCGCTAGATCATTTGTATACAGAAATGCCTGATGGCGAAACATTGATCAGCTTAGAGGATTTACAAACGGCAGGATTGATTGCCGGACCGGATGCCAAAGCTAAGCGTGAAAAATTAGGTGAGTATCTCAAAATTGGTTACACAAATGGAAAACAATTATACAATCGATTGAAACTATTTCAAATTTCACCAGAAGAGTTCGTCGACGCATTGCAAGAAATTAACGAGACAATAACGGAGGAAAAACATGGCTAACAATGATGTGCCAGACATTGCTTCACCTATTAGAACTAAAGCAATTATGGAAACTTATGGTTTAACTTTTAAAAAGAGTTTAGGCCAAAATTTTTTAACAGATAAAAACGTACTAATGAATATTGTGGACGCCGGAGATATTACGGCTGAAGATGACGTTATCGAAATCGGACCTGGTATTGGGTCATTGACTGAACAATTAGCAAGACGTGCACATCATGTTTTAGCAATTGAAATTGACCAAAATTTGATTCCTGTACTTGGCGAAACACTAAGTCCATATGATAATGTTGATATCGTGGAACAAGATATTTTAAAAGCTAATTTACCAGCGTTAGTAGAAGAACATTTTGATGGACAGCATCCATTAAAATTAGTCGCTAATTTACCTTATTACATTACAACGCCCATTATCATGCATTTACTAGAAACGGCGGTTAAATTAGATAAAATCGTTGTTATGATGCAAAAAGAAGTGGCAGAACGAATTGCAGCTGATCCAGGTAGTCGTACATATGGATCACTAACGGTAGCCGTTCAATATGAAATGGATGCTGAAGTCGCATTCGTTGTTCCAAGAACCGTCTTTATTCCACAACCTAATGTTGATTCAGCTATTATTGTTTTGAATCAAAAAGAAGGCGACGTTGAACGCCCAATTAGTGAAAAGGTCTTCTTTAAATTAGTTAAAGGAAGTTTCCAACATCGACGTAAAAGTTTATGGAATAATTTACAATCAATTTATGGTAAAACACCAGAAATTCGTGAAGCGTTACAAGCAGCATTGGATGCATCAGAAATTTCTGCTCAAATTCGTGCTGAAAAACTAAGTATTCATGAATTTATTGTTTTATCTAACAATCTTATCAAAGTAGAAGAGAAATTTAATTAACTTCTTATTGAACTACTGATGTTCGATGTGGTATAATTGCAAATCTTGTGAAACTATGGTATGATGTTTCACATAAGAAGGTGAAGCCCATCATGCCAGAAACTTTAGCCAGCATCAAAGGTACGCTAGATGCCCAAGTCGGAAAAAATTTAACGGTAGTTGCTCAAGCCGGTAGAAAGAAAACTACAGAACGTAAAGGGATTTTACGCGAAACATTCCCAGCTATTTTTGTAGTCGATTTAAACCAAGATGAGAATTCATTCGAGCGCGTTTCATATAGCTACACAGACGTATTAACAAAAAATATTGAAATTGATTTTGAAGATTAAAAATAAGTATAAAAGCCTAGGTAGGGATGTTTTTAGAACATCTTAACTTAGGCTTTTATTTTTAGAAATAATTAGTATAATTAGAGTTAATTAAGGACTTATAGGATTAGGTGAGAACATGGAGATTCGTGAAAAAGCCCCAGCTAAAATCAACTTGAGTTTAGACACCCCATTTAACCATCAAGATGGTGAACAAGAATGGCGAATGGTGATGACATCAGTTGATTTAGCAGACTACTTACATATCAAATCGCTAGACGATCGAACGGACATTACAGTGGAAACTGATAGTGGTTTTTTACCGTGTGATCACCGAAATTTAGCCTATAAAGCAGCAAAAATTTTACAGGATAAATTTCAGATTAAAAAAGGTGCCCAAATACATATCAAGAAGCAAATCCCAGTTGCTGCTGGGCTAGGTGGCGGTTCATCAGATGCAGCAGCCGTTTTACGTGCTTTGAATCAATTATGGAAACTCAATTTATCTTTAGCAGAGTTGGCAAAAATTGGTTTAAAAATTGATTCTGATGTGCCTTACTGCGTTTATAGTAGAACGGCTCATGTAACGGGTCGTGGTGAGAAGATTGCTATTTTAAAAGACTTACCCCCTGTTTGGTTAGTGGTTGCAAAACCTAAGATTAGTGTTTCAACACCAACTATTATTAGACAAATTGATTATACGCGACTCACTCATCCAAATGTAAACGCCGTTGTGAATGCAATTGAGGACGACGATATGGATGCCATAATTGATAATCTAGGTAATGCGCTTGAACCGATTACAGCTGAACGTCATCCCGAAATTACACGTTTAAAAGAAAAAATGATAAAATTTGGGGCAGATGCAGCAGAAATGAGTGGATCAGGCCCAACTGTATTTGCGATATGTCGTAAAAAAAGTCGAGCACAGCACGTCTACAATAGTTTAAAAGGTTTCTGTGAAGAGGTCTACCTAGTGAGACCGTTAAGTTGATTTTATTGCGATAATTAGCATAATTTGTTATGTTGAAGGCATTAAATACAACTGAAAATGAGGGACAACTTGTGGAAGCCTTAATTGAAATTGACTATACAAATGATTTTGTAGCGACAGATGGACACTTAACGGCGGGAAAACCTGCTCAAGAGATTGAAGCTCGAGTGATAGAATTAATGAATGAGTTTGAACAAAAAGGTGATTATGTTGTTTTAGCAACTGATATTCATTATGAAAATGACCCATTTCATCCAGAAACTAATTTATTTCCACCACATAATATTGCAGGTACAAACGGTCGTAAATTCTATGGTGAGTTGGAGCCTTGGTATCAGGCGCATAAAGATAAATCAAATGTTTATATGATGGATAAAACGAGATATAGTGCTTTTGCGGGAACGGATTTAGATTTAAGATTACGAGCTCGGTCAATTGAAACAGTGCATTTAATTGGTGTTTGCACAGATATTTGTGTTTTGCATACCGCAATTGACGCATATAATTTGGGCTATAAGATTGTCATTCATGAAAAGGCGACAGCTAGTTTTAATCAAGCTGGACATGTATGGGCACTGTCACATTTTAAGGATTCTCTGGGTGCAGAAATTAAAGATTAGTGGATTTAGTACAGCTATTGTTGGAAGAGAGTGTTGTCACTTTGTGATAGCACTTTTTTTTATTAAAAAATTGGAGATAATGACTAATTAAGCGACTAGTTAAGAACGCATCCTTCTATTTACATACTACCTAATATAGGTTAACTTTATAACTAAGACATGATTTAATGTAGCGTGTTAGATTAATCTAATTTGCAAGAAAATGGGGGATTGTCTTTGGGAGAATAAAAGCCATATTTGGGGAAAGGTATGGAGGAAACATAAGTGTTGATAGTTAGTTTATGAGTAACAGATATTGAGTACATATATAGAAAAAATAGGGATGTAATGAAGGATAAGTTAAAGTCCTAAAAATTACGAGGTGAAGATATGAAAATTTGTTCGAAATGTGGGTCTCAGAATGAAAATGATGCATTATACTGTGATAATTGTGGGCAACCGTTAGAAAATAAAAATGTTGCTCCTATGAAAACATGTCCGCAATGCAACATAGCAAATAAGGTTGAGGATCAATTTTGCAATAATTGTGGCTTTAAATTTAATCCGAAAGCGCAAGATACTAATAAAGTAGCAGCGCCAATAGTAAACAATGAAATAACAGAAAAACGAGCTAAAAATAACAACCCGATGAAAATAGTTTTAGGAATTATTTTACTTGTTATTATAGCGGGTGGCGGTTATCTTATAGCTGGAAAGTTAACGCACAAAGATAGTGTACCGACGAAGGAAACAACTACTGCAGTATCTAGCTCAAAAGAAAAGAAAACATCGGAAAAAACGCAATCTTCAGAAAATAGTTTAGTACTAAATAAAGTTAAAATTAAGAATGATATTGCAACATATATGGATGACGTTGATGGAAAAAATTCGGTCTACGTTTCGTTAACAGATGGTAGTGCACCGGTAGTTGAAAATAATCATGCGCAAGGATCAGCCAGCATGATTAAATTATTTATTTTAATTACAGCTTATTCTATGGAAAAAGAAGGGACCATCAACCTAAAGGATAGCTATGTTTTATCAGAATCGGATAAGGTCGGTGGAACGGGAGAAATCCAGAATATGAGCGCAGGTACTAGATTGTCATATAAAGAATTATTAGAAAAAATGATTGATGACAGTGATAATACTGCTGCAAATATTGTGATTGATAAACTTGGTGGATTTGCTTCAATTAATACAGAAATTAAAAAATTAGGCGCAATTAATACAACAATTAAAAGAAAAATGATGGATACAGATGCCCTTAATTCAGGAATCGATAATAAAACGTCAGTAACAGATATGGGTAAAATTCTTAAAAAAATGTATAATCATAAATTAGTGTCTAACCAATCGGATCAGGCAATGCTAGATTTACTAAAAGAAAATAAAAATCTAACTAAATTACCATCGTCCTTACCAACTGGTGTTACAGTCTATAATAAGACAGGCGAATACAACGAATATGGTATTCAAAATGATGCTGCCATTATAGAAAAAGATAAAAAGGCATTTATAGTTGTGGCGATGTCAGAATCGGGAACTGAAGATAAGCAGATTCCGGGAATGAATAGGCTAGGATTAGAATTATATCAAGATATTCTAGAGTAAAATAAGAGTTACCAGATAAAATAATGAGACGCAACATCGTAACTAATGGTTAGTTATGATGTTGCGTCTTTTTGCGCGCAAGATATTAATAGTAAATTATATTTAATTCTAATGATATAGTTCACTTTTAAATTGGAAACGGTTCACTTGCTGACAGGTCGACTTTAAATACAGTTATTATAACAAGATGAACTTATACGAATGACAGCTTAACACCGTAGTGACACTTAAAAAAGTTGACGTAGCTGTACCTAAAATGATATTCTAATATTTGTCGGTAATGGTATTGATTACTATTTAGATTACGATTTGAAAAAATGAGGGAGAAACCATGCAAAAAAAATTAATTTTAGTAAGCATAGTACTCACGATGTTAGTTGTTGTATTGACCGGGTGTGGGCAAGGGGCAACTAAGAAAGAGTCTAATAAATTACAGGTTATCACGACATTTTACCCAGTGTATGAATTTACTAAGGCAGTTGCAGGCGATAACGCAGATATAACAATGTTGATGCCTGCCGGGACAGAACCGCATGATTACGAACCTAGTGCAAAGGATATTAGTAAAATTGCGAGGTCAGATATCTTTATCTATAGTAGTAATAATATGGAAACGTGGGTTAAAAGTTTGAAATCAAGTATTGATGAAAAACAAACGCAGATTTTAAATTCTAGTCATTCAATTAAAATGATTGATGAGAACGAAGAATTGAAAAGTGAAGAGGCTGAATTAGCTAATAAAGAAGAGGAAAGTTCATTTTCATCGACTAATAATTATGACCCTCATATTTGGTTAAATCCTGAAAACGCAAAAAAAATGGTTAAAAACATTTCAAATGAATTAATTCAGCAAGATCCTAAAAATGAAAAGTATTATGTAAAACGAACAAATGCTTATTTGAAAAAATTAACGGAATTAAATCAAGAATATAAAACGACATTTAAAAATGCTAAGAATAAAACATTTGTTACGCAACATGCTGCATTTGCTTACTTGGCAAAACAATATGGACTAACGCAAGTTGCGGTTGCGGGTATTTCTTCGGATGAAGAACCTAGTCCAAGACGTTTGGCAGAGCTACAAACGTATATTAAAAAGTATCATGTAGATACCATTTTTACTGAATCTAATGATTCTAGTAAAATTGCGAATATGCTAGCTAAAGAAACAAATATTAAGGTTAAAGGATTGAATCCAATTGAAGGACTATCAAAAGTTCAAATCGAAAATGGAGAAACATACCTTTCAGTTATGCAAGATAATTTAAAATCGTTAAAAACGGTTGTTAAATAAGGAGAATAGATGAAATATATTGAAGTCAAAGATCTTACCTTTTATTACGATGAAGAACCTGTTTTACAAGATATTAATTTCCACATTGATTCGGGTGAATTTGTCATTTTAACTGGTGAAAATGGTGCTGCAAAATCAACTTTAATTAGAAATGTACTTGGCCTATTACATCCGGCTAAAGGAACTGCTGAAATTTCTAAAACTAATTTAGATAATAAAAAATTACGTGTCGGATATATCCCACAAGAGATTTCATCATTTAATGCGGGGTTTCCGTCAACAGTATATGAACTAGTAGCATCAGGCCGTTACCAACAAAATCGTTGGTTAAGACGTCTGAATAAAAATGATCATGAACATATAAAAAAAGCACTTGAAACAGTTAATATGTGGAACTTTAAGAATCATAAAATTGGTGAATTATCTGGTGGTCAAAAACAACGTGTTTGTTTAGCCCGTATTTTTGCAGCAGATCCTGATTTATTTATTTTAGATGAACCAACAACAGGGATGGATGAACAATCGCGTCACGATTTCTACGAATTATTACAACATGAAGCCCATACGCATCATAAAGGTATCTTGATGATAACGCATGATCATGAAGATGTTTCAGAATATATTGATCGTCACATTAAATTAGTTAGAAAGGAGGACTCACAATGGAGATGTTTCTCGATGGATTCATGCAACGAGCTTTAATTGCTTCACTTTTAATGGCAGTAATTACGCCGTTATTGGGATTATTCTTAGTTTTAAGAAGGCAATCGCTTTTGGCAGATACATTGTCACACGTTTCGTTAGCAGGGGTCGCGTTAGGATTGTTTGTTAATATTAATCCAACAATTACCACACTGATTGTGGTTTTAATTGCCTCAGTTTTAATTGAATTTTTAAGCAATTTATACCGTACGTATTCAGAAGTTTCAATTGCCATTATGATGTCTGCCGGACTATCAATTGCCTTAGTTTTAATGAGTTTAAATCAAGGTGCCAGTTCAATGAGTGTACAGCAATATTTATTTGGTTCAATTGTGACGATTAGTTCAGCGCAGGTTATCATTTTAGCAATTTTAACTGTATTAATTGTCGTTCTCTTCCTACTATTCAAAAAGCCAATGTATGTTTTAACTTTTGACGAAGAGACGGCTTTTGCTGAAGGGTTACCGGTTAGATTGATGTCAATTAGTTTTAACGCAGTTACAGGTGTGACGATTGCTATAATGATGCCAATTGCCGGGGCACTACTCGTTTCTGCAATTATGATTTTACCTGCAGCAATTGCAATGCGATTGGGTCGTAGCTTTAATCTGGTTATTATAATTGGTGTGATAGTTGGTGTAATAGGGATGGTTGGCGGATTAATGTCATCTTACCAATTTAATACACCGCCTGGCGCAACGATTACGCTATTATTCATTACGATTTTCATTATATGCAGTATTATTAAAGTTATATCCGTTAGACTTCAAATTAATAAACAAAAATAAAACCGAATATTAACAATCAACAAGCTACTTTTAAAAATAGCTTGTTTTTTTATTAGAAAATCATTAAAAACCGAACGTTAATAATTATATTTTGGCATTTTACTGTTATTATTCGGTAAAACGGGTTATAATGAAAATCACACTTTGAATACTAGATATGTTTAAAAGAAAGGCCTGATATATATATGAAAACAAGAAGAAGCGATCGATTAATTGATATGACTCGTTATTTGCTAGAAAGACCACATACGTTGGTTTCTTTGACGTATTTCTCAAAACGCTATGAATCAGCTAAATCATCAATCAGTGAAGATCTTGCGATTGTAAAACGTACAGTTAGAGAGCGAGGCACGGGAACGCTAGAAACAATTCCTGGCGCAGCTGGCGGTGCACGTTTTATTCCATCTATTGATGAAGCAGAAGCACGTGAATTTATTGAATCAATGACTGAGGAGTTATCAGAAAAAGATCGGTTATTACCTGGTGGCTATGTCTATCTATCTGATTTACTTGGCCGTCCTGACGTTTTACGTCAAGTAGGACGCTTGATTGCAACAGAGTACTTAGACCAAAAAATTGATGCCGTTATGACAGTTGCAACTAAAGGTGTACCCATCGCACAAAGTGTCTCAACATTTTTGAATGTGCCATTTGTTATTGTGCGTCGCGATTCAAAAATTACCGAGGGTTCAACCGTTAGTGTTAACTATGTATCTGGCTCGAGTGAACGTATTGAAAAAATGGAATTATCAAAGCGTAGTTTAAAACGTGGTGCTAACGTATTAATCGTAGATGATTTCATGAAGGGTGGCGGCACAGTTAACGGAATGAAGAGTTTAATCGAAGAGTTTGAAGCAAACTTAGTCGGTATTTCCGTTTTCGCTGAGGGCGCCTTTAGTGGTGACCGAATTGTTGATGATTATAGTTCATTGTTAAAAGTTGATGAAATTAATCATACAGACAAAACCATTCATGTTAGTGAAGGAAATTATTTAACAAAAACATTTAAAAAATAAAAAGTTAATAGATAATTTATATGAAAACTTAATGTTAAATTTAACATTAAGTTTTTTTTAGAAAATTCCAATAATAATTTAAAATCAAGTGTTTTTTAATTTCGAATAAAGTAAGCATATTTATTCGAAATCTTGCAACGCATACGGGTTTAAGCTATTATTAAGGTAGAATATTAGAATATAATTGGAGGAGACTATCTAATGACAGTTGCTAAATATGCCATTATTCTTGCTGCCGGTAAAGGTACAAGAATGAAATCTAAACTATATAAAGTGTTACATCCGATTGCTGGGCGTCCAATGGTTGACCACGTTTTATCGGAAATTGAAGCAAATAATATGGATGAAGTTGTTACTATTGTGGGACATGGTGCTGAGCAGGTTGAAGAAACGTTAGGCAATCGCTCAGAATATGTTCTTCAAGCAGAACAATTGGGAACTGGTCATGCTGTCCTTCAAGCAGAAAAAATCTTAAAAGATAAAGAGGGTATGACCATTATTGCTAATGGTGATACACCGTTACTTACTGCCAAAACATTTGGTGAATTATTTGAATATCATAAAGAAAAAGGTGCTGCTGCAACTGTTCTAACAGCACAAGCAGAAGATCCAACGGGTTACGGTCGAATTATTCGTAATGATATTGGGATTGTTGAAAAAATTGTTGAACAAAAAGATGCCACAATTCAAGAAGCTAATGTTCAAGAAATTAACACAGGTGTGTACTGTTTTGATAATAAAACTTTATTTGAAGCTTTACATGAAGTAACAAATGATAATGCACAAGGTGAATATTACTTAACTGACGTTATGGAAATTCTTAAAAAACAAGGTAAGATAGTCGCAGCTTACCGCATGAAAGATTTCTCTGAATCAATGGGTGTAAATGATCGTGTGGCTTTATCTGCTGCAACTAAAGTTATGCAACGCCGGATTAACGAAAAACATATGCGCAATGGTGTGACTTTAGTTGATCCTGAGACGACTTACATCGAATATAATGTTAAAATTGGTTCAGATACAATTGTAGAACCAGGCGTTTACTTAAAAGGTAATACAGTCATTGGTGAAGATTGTGTCATTGGTGCTCATTCTGAAATTATTGATAGTATTATTCATGATAAGGTAACTGTTACGTCATCATATCTTGAAGATTCTGAAATGGAAACAATGAGTAACATTGGACCATACAGTCACTTACGTCCTCAAGCACATATTGGTGAAGCTGCTCATATCGGTAATTTTGTAGAAATTAAAAATGCAACTATCGGTAAGAGTACTAAAGTTGGTCATTTGACTTATGTCGGGGATGCCACTTTAGGTAAAGATATTAATGTCGGCTGCGGCGTCGTTTTTGTTAATTATGATGGCGTTAATAAACACCATACCAACATTGGTGATCATTCATTTATTGGTAGTGGATCTAATGTAGTTGCACCACTAGAAGTTGGTGATCATGTATTTATCGCTGCCGGATCAACAATTACAGATAATATTGATTCACACGATATGGGTATTGCTCGTGGTCGTCAAGTGAATAAAAAAGGTTATTTTGACAAATTACCAGTAGCTCATGCACCAGAAATTGATTAGTAAGCGAATTCTTATCGGATTTTAACTTGCAATTTACTTGATTAATATTTAAAATTTTAAGTAGGGAAAATTAAATAACTGGAGGCACATATGTCAGAACATTATTTTGATCCAAAGTTGAAAATTTTTGCTTTGAACTCGAATAAACCATTGGCTGAAAAAATTGCTGATGCTGTTGGTGTTAAATTAGGTAAAACCTCTGTAGATCGCTTTAGTGATGGTGAAATCAGAATTAATATTGAAGAAAGTATTCGTGGAGATCATGTTTACATTGTTCAATCAACATCTGCACCCGTCAATGACAATATTATGGAATTATTAATTATGATTGATGCTTTGCGTCGCGCAAGTGCTAAATCAATTAATGTCGTTATTCCTTACTATGGTTATGCTCGTCAAGATCGTAAAGCACGTTCACGGGAACCAATTACAGCAAAATTAGTTGCTGACATGTTAGAAAAAGCTGGTGCAACAAGAATTTTAGCGCTTGATTTGCATGCTGCTCAAATTCAAGGATTCTTTGATATCCCAGTTGATCATTTAATGGGTGCACCTTTATTAGCTGACTACTTCTTAACCGAAGGATTAGATAAAGATTCTGTTGTCGTTTCACCTGATCATGGTGGAGTGACACGTGCTCGTAAATTAGCAGAATTCTTGAAAGCACCTATTGCAATTATTGATAAACGTCGTCCTAAAGCTAACGTTGCTGAAGTGATGAACATTATTGGTACCGTTGAAGGCAAACGTTGTATCTTAATTGATGATATGGTTGATACGGCAGGAACAATTACGCTTGCTGCTCAGGCTTTAATGGATGCCGGTGCAACTGAAGTGTACGCAAGTGCAACTCATCCGGTTTTATCAGGTCCAGCTGTTGAAAGAATTGCAAAATCACCTATTAAGCAATTTATCGTAACAGATTCAATTCAGTTACCTGAAGATAAGAAAATTGATAAATTAGTTCAAATTTCAGTGGGTCAATTAATTGGGGATGCAATCACGAGAATTCATGAAAACAAACCAGTTAGTCCATTATTTAAAAATCGTTTCCATAATGAAAAATAAAGTTAAGAAAGTTAGATAACTAATGTTGTCTAACTTTTTTTGTATCCAAATTTAGGACATAAAAAAACCGTCAGTCCAGGGAGACTGACGGAAAAAGGGAGTAGAGATAATTAATTTCAGGGGAGAAATTAGTTATGAGTTAGATTAATTTATTCGGGGAAATAAATTAAAATTTAAAAGTTATTAATTAAGGTATGAAGTTATAATAACAAGTAGTTGTGAAGAAAATGTGACGTAAAAAGGAAGAAAGTTCTTCTCGTAGTTAGTACGTTAGAGTAGTAAGCAGTCTGTTTACTTGAATATCTTAGGACTTAATAGATCTTACTAAGAATGATAAACAACATTAAAGTGATTTTTTATTAATATTAGCATTAATTTTATATTATATATAAATTATAAAAGTCTTTTTTAACTTGAATATTATTGTTTTGAGTTAATTATTTATATATAATATTAAATGCGTAAGGGAGAATTTTAAGGAGTTTTTATGAAAAAATTAATGTCATTTATTTTAGTTGCAATATGTGTTTTTGGTATAGCAATTTTAAGTTCAGATCGTGTAGAGGCTAACAATCCGAATTATGTTCATCTTGCTAATAGATGGAATGATCCTTGGGACGAAACTTATAGAATTCAAAAGTGGAGTAAAACTGCGTATGAATTAAACATCAAAAAGATATCGGGAAAAATACGTGTGGAAGCTTGGGGACACTCTTATAAGGCTGGTCGTACAGGAAATGTATCTGTTTCTAAAGGAAAAAAATATGTTATTAAATCTAAAGGACAGACAAAATTAACTAATTATTTAGTAGAGTGGTATGGAACAGGAAACAATGCATATATTGTAAATAGTATTCATGCATATGGTAGTGCTGATGGTAATTGGAAACCTGATAGATAAGAAGAAATAATGTGCTCTCTTACGCATTATATTAAAATAAAAGATTGGTGTGAAAAAAATGAATTCTTATTGGCTGTCGCGTATGGCGAAGAAACAATATTTTTATGGCATATTAGTGGGTTTTGCTTTAATAGTAGTTCACGTGTCTATGGATATGTTACCTAATAGGACTTATCTAGATGGTTCTAATTTAACTTTTACTGTGATTACAACATGGATAGGTATAGGTGGTACTGGTAGCGATTTTTCAGCTTTATTTTATTTGTTATTACCTTTATTTTCAGTGATTGGTTTGAATCTAATTGTCTTCGAGGATAAACAAACAGGTTTTATTAAACAATATGTACAAAAAAAGGGAATTATTAATTATTCTATTCATTCATTTAGCTTAAGCTTTATTTCAGGATTTTTGATTGGGATACTACCTTTATTATTGGATTTATTAGTAGCATGGTGTTTATTCCCTAATCAACCATTAGATGCTGTATTAAATAATAATCTGGGACTTGCATCGAATTCAACATATTTTATGAAGGACCTTTTCCAGCAATCATATACGGGGATTTTATTTTATATTTTACTTGCAGGTTTGTTCGCAGGTGTTTTTTCTGTAGTTGCCGCGAGTGTTAGTTTATATGTAAAAACAATTTATAGTGTGGTTAGTTTTAGTTTTTTACTGTGCTTATTTATAAGTGTTTTAGCTGCTGTATTTCCTTTTTATCTTGCTGCACCTTTGTCGCTTCCTATGGTAGGAGGACCCGCGGAGGGCCTACCTCCTTTATCATTTATTATGGGGATTTTGTTTTTGGTTCTCATTGTAGCTTATCTTTTTAATTTTATGGGAGTAAAACGTAATGCGATTATTTAAAATATATTTAAAAACTAAACGGTCTCGTGACTGGGTAATAGATATTCTTACGTTCTGTTTATTAATTATTTTATCTCTTTTTGAATATTATTTATTTTTAGGTAATGAAAAGAATAGTTCCTTTATTGACGTAGTCCAAGGAGGACTACAAAATAGTTTAAATATTGAAAATATAATGATTCTTTTCTTTCCAATATTGATATTATTACCCTTTCAGGGTTCTAAATTTCCAATTATGTATTATATAAGAAAACCTTTTTCTTTTTTGAGAGTACAAGTGAATTACTTTTATGCCATATATATTTGTGCATTTGTTATCTCTGGAATCCTTTTTTTAATTTTAAATAAGGATAATTTAAAATATAATATAAATGGCTATCAGCTAGTTACAATGGTTATTTATTTTATCGCAATGTATGTTTTTTATAATTTAATAGCGTCCTTTTATTGCCTCACAGGAAATAAAATTATATCGTTATTTTTAATTTATGGTTATTATCAATTAGAAATATTTTTGAACGAAAGAGGGATTAGATTGTTTTTTAATCATGGCATAATCAGTCTTGGATATAGTGTTAACACGTTATATTTAATTCAAAATATATTCTTTATACTACTCTTTTTTATTATTTTGGAGGTTTTTCAAAGATGGATTTTATCAAAAAAAGAATACTCTATAAATTGAAGTTTTTCAGTATCTTAGTTTTTAGAAATATTTATTTAACGATTTATTATTCTAAATGGCGTACGGTGCTCATTTTTATTATGCTAACGATGATGATCATATTGTGCAAAAGAGATCAAGTGAGTGGTATGACGAGCTTACTATATGGTGCTTCGTTAGATACTGAGGGAGAATCTTTTCCTTTATTTTGGTTCATCTTTGTGATTTCTCCAGCATTAGCTATTGGAAATTCACAAATGTTACTATGGAAATCAGATTTTAAAATTCTACATAATATTGGATATAAAAATTATTTATTTAGCAATTTATTGATGTTAGGAATTTATAATAGTTTTTTTTATTTTTTGATAGTGATTATAAACGGTTTTGGTATCTCACATTTAGCTTTCTATAGTTATCTATTTATATTTAGTTTCACCTATCTTGTATTGTTATCAACAGCGTCATTTTTATTAGATGATTTTATACTACCCTTAATAGGGAGTTTAGCAGTCATAATATTAGATGTTTATATTTCTCACATATCCATTATAGACGCAACAATGCTCTCTAGATTTAACCCTAATCATAATTCGGTTAACATTATAATTTTATTAACGATTATATTGAGTTGCATCATTATCTCACTTATAAAAATTAAAGATATTGATTTTATTTAAAGAAAGTAGTGTAAAAATGAAAATAATAGAGTTGAAAAACATTTCCAAAAGAATTAAGCAAAAAGATATTTTAGTAGATATCAATTTATCAATTGAAGAAGGAATCGTTTGTGGATTCAGTGGGCCAAATGGTGCTGGGAAATCCATGATATTTAATACGATTATTGGGTTTGTAAAGCCTACTGAAGGTGAAGTTTGGGTTAATGGAAAATATATCAGAGTAGATGAACTTTTTTCAAGCAGCATTGCTTTTTCTATGGATAGTATTGGTATGTTAGAAGATTTTTCAGTTCTTAAAAACTTGGACTTAATTAATCAACTAAATAGTCATAAAATGACTAAGAATGAATTGAACGAAATGGTAACTTATGTTGGACTAGATCCTAATGATAAGCGTGCGATTAAACACTATTCATTAGGAATGAAGAAAAGGGCCTCAATTGCTTGTTGTTTAATCAATGATGCACCTATTTTAATATTAGATGAACCTAGTAATGCACTAGACGATAGTGGAAAAGACTTTTTGCGTCAGTTAATTATCGATCAAAAAGCAGCAGGGAAAACAATCCTTATTTCTAATCATGATAGTGTTTTCTTAAACGAAGTGAGTGATAAAATCATTCACATTTCAGAAGGTAGAGTTATTCTAAAATGAAAAATAAAAATTCGTGGAAACTAAGTCAGAGAGGATTACTTATTTTGGGAGGCATCTGCTTACTAGCAAGCGCTGTATGGTTATGGAATGCTCATGCAGCAGTAACCGAACAATATAAAAACAGTCAAATTAAGAATGTGTTTGTAACATCTAATCATCAAAAAATAGTAAATGAAAAATTTGTATTTACTAAAATCAAGCATCACGTCACTAAAGACTCAGACGAAGCTTACTACAATGACAGTATTGATGTCGATATTGAATCAAAAAAAGATGGTGACTTTCCACTCGGAGGGCTATTTGTTATGAATAGTTCTTATGATGTGACCCAATCTGATATGCTTAATGAAAAAGGTGAATCTGATTCTTCGCTGCATGTCGGGATAAATCATAAGACTTTAAAAGCAATTATTAGAAAAGGCTCTGGTAATCGTTCTTTTAATTTAGTGTTTTTAACTTCGTCCAAACCAGGTACTAATATAAAATATATCTATCAAAGTGATTTTAAGTGAATATCACTAGGTAAATTAAATTAATTTAGACAGTCCCGGCAGGTAATGCTAGGGCTGTTTTTTACTATTCTTAAAGTATTCAAATTCAACATAAAAAACCGTCAGTCCGGGGAGACTGACGGAAAAAGGGAGTAGAGATAATTAATTTCAGGGGAGAAATTAGTTATGAGTTAGATTAATTTATTCGGGGAAATAAATTAAAATTTAAAAGTTATTAATTAAGGTATGAAGTTATCATAACAAGTAGTTGTGAAGAAAATGTGACGTAAAAAGGATAAAATATGATTACTTTTTTTGTGGGGTGAAAGTATAGGATATATAATATTTTAGTAGTTTTTACATAAAGATTTTCTTAGAATAAAGCACTATTTGAGCTGATTATTAAATACAACTTTTCTACTACCCTTTAAAATTGATAAAGTGTATATTAAAAGGTAGTAAATATAGTTTAAGAAAGTGTTGCTATGGTTCTTTTAGCTCAAGAATTGTTAAATTATAACTTATAAGACTGTTTAAGGCTAGCAGAAGGTAAATGAAAATTAAAGATTCATTTGAATTGTTTGTAACCTATCAAGTCTATTCTATAATATTTTGATTGAATAAGGGTTGAATAATTAGTCAATTAATTAAAGGTGAAATAATTTATGGAATTAAGATACTTTATGAAGAGTCTAATTGAATAGGGAGTGATCCATATCCGGTACAAGATTATAATATTATATTAAAAAATTTAGAGAGCCTGACTTTGATTATGCAGGAGAGTTACCCAAAATATCTATGGCTTTTAGTACGTCTAGTACAGTAACTAGTGTTGGGGCAGAACTTGGGGTAACTTTAGTTACTATTTTCATAGTCTTTGTAGGTTCCTTAATAATATAGAAGGAGAAGAATATGATAGAATTTGAGATAAAAGTATTAATATTTTTATTAATTGGTACGCTTGTATTTATGATTTTAAAAATGCGGAAATATAAAAAAGAAATTACCGAACTTAATGATGTGGAAAAGAAGCAACAAGAACAAATAAGTAGATTAGAAGGGAAAAATAATGAATAGTTATGATCTAGTTTATCTTGTTATGCCTTTAGTATTATTTTGTATTTGGATTGCTTTCTACATTTACTTATGTGTATGTTTATATAAATATAAGAAAGCTAGACGAAAAGTAATAATTAGTTCTGCTAAACTTAATGAATTAACAACAAAAAAGATATTAGAACTAGAAAAAAAGTTAAAAAAATAGAATAAAAACTAATTAAAAAGAGAAGTAATCAGAAATCAATCTGGAGACTTCTCTTTTTAATTTATTATAGAGCTAATCGATTCTCAGAATAGTCTTGTGTCTAATCTGAGAATATAACCAATTAGGTTGGGCATTAAACTTAGACTTCAAACGTATATTTAATTAGAGACAGTACTCGTAATGTTAAAAAGGGGGACCAAAATAATCTTAGATTGTTATTTATTACTACAGATTATAACGCTTGAATATTATGATTTTATAGTCGATACACTTTAATTTTAAGGGTATAAAAAAACCGTCAGTCCGGGGAGACTGACGGAAAAAGGGAGTAGAGATAATTAATTTCAGGGGAGAAATTAGTTATGAGTTAAATTAATTTATTCGGGGAAATAAATTAAAATTTAAAAGTTATTAATTAAGGTATGAAGTTATCATAACAAGTAGTTGTGAAGAAAATGTGATGTAAAAAAGATAAAATATAAGTAAAATAAAAAAACTTGATTCCGATTAAAAATCAGAATCAAGTTTTTATTAATTATTATTTAGTCTTCTTTTGCAATTTTTTCTTCAATTTTTTTTGATGCTTCTCGAGGTAAGTCACTATCTCTTTCAGCTAGTAAGTTACGGATATCTTTTAAATATTCTTCTGTAGGTGTTAATGTCGTTTCTGAAGATTCTTCTTCCTTATCATTAGATCTACTTGTTGCATTTCTAAGTGCTGTGATTCCTTTAAGCAACATAAAGATAACAAAGGCTACGATTATAAAGTTAATGACATCGTCTAAAAATTGTCCGATTTTGAAAGTTGTATCACCAATTGTGAGAACGATCCCTGACAAGTCAACTTTACCGACGACAAGTGCAATGATAGGACCAATGATGTTAGTTGTGAAAGACTTAACGATTGTTGTAAATGCACCACCAATAATAACAGCGACTGCCAAATCCATCACATTTCCGCGAGTGATAAAATCTCTAAATTCTTTTAACATGTTTGATGAGTCTCCTTTAATTTGGTTAACTGTATCTTAAAGTATAACGGATTTTATAGGATAAGTGAACTGAAAATTGTGAGTTAATAGGTTTGAATGATATAATCAAAGCACAAATTAAAAGCGAGCGAGGAACTAACTATCATGAAACAGGCTAAAAGGAATGTCACATTTTTATTAAGTGTACTGGCAATCATTACTGCGATTATCTGGATCCGTGTTGGAGGGGATAGTTTTTCTTTATCTAATGTATATTTTTATATTGGCATTATATTAATTCTAGTCGGCATTATATTAATTTTGAGCCAAGCACAACTATTCGCTGGCTGGTTTAAACGACGAGATAAAGGTGAATCTAAAGAAGATTATAATGAACGTAAAATTGATGTTAAAAGTGTAGGAAGTAAAAAAAATCGTCCGCTTAAAATATCACCATTGATGCGTAGTTGTTTTATTGTTGGTGCATTATTGATTTTGATTGCTGTATTAGTGACTATTTAAACTAGGGAGATGATGTCATGAATATTTTTTTGGGTATTATCATCGTTTTGTGTTTTGCTGTAGGAGCATACTTTGTAGATGGTGGATTTGCAGAAAATGCTGGATCATTATATAAACAATTTAAGCAATCAAAGTTATCTTTTAGAGAATTTATGCGATTGTTGTTTAGAAGATAATTCGCCAAAAAAACGGACCTAACTTTGATTATTCAAAGTTAGGTCCGTTTTTAATTTATTTAATCAGCTAATGCATATTTTTGGATTGCTTTAGCAACACCTAACTCAACGTTAGTAGCAGTTACTGCTTGAGCATTATCTTTAACTTCTTGAATGGCGTTACCCATGGCAACACCTAGACCTGCTGCTTGGATCATTGATAAATCATTACCTTGATCACCAAGTGCCATAACCTCGTCTTTGGTGAAACCTAATTTATCAGCCAAGGACATAACGGCATTTCCCTTGCTGGCATTTTTGTTTAGGAGTTCTAAAAAGTAAGGTTCACTTTGAACGTAGTAATAATTATCGGTAATTTTTGCGGGTAATTCCTTAACGACACGTGTAATAACTTCAGGATAATCAATATACATCATTTTCGAAATGACGATATTCTTGTCCATTTCTTCAGGTTTTCGGAAACGAATAGGCATTTGAACTAAGAATGACTCTGCCACAGAATATTCACTGATATCAGCATTAGGTGTATACATTAATGCTTGATCTTCAGCATGAACATGGACGTTTAATTCACGACTTGTTTCTTCGATTATGTTGTAATCATTAATATCTAACGTATGATGAATTAAAACTTCACCAGAGCCTGAAACTTGAACTAAAGCACCGTTAAAAGTAATAACAAAATCATCATCTGATGTTAAACCGAGTTTTTCTAAGTATTTTGTAACGCCTGTTAAAGGACGTCCGGTACAAAGGACAACTTTGATGCCAGCAGCTTTAGCAGCTTTAATAGTAGTAATAGTTTCTGGGGCGATTTCTTTTTTATCATTAACGAGAGTACCGTCAATATCGATTGCGATTAATTTAATTGTCATGTTGTGTATTCTCCTTTGGGTTGATTAAAGTATCATTATTAAGATAAGTTCTAAATTGTGTATAAATGTCAGTGAATAAATCGTTCTCTGATTTTACTAATTCTCTTGGGAAGAAGAAACGACGGTCGCCTGATACTTTACCAGTAATAGAAGCAACGAGGTCACTGACGCTAGATAATTCAACAAGTGAACCATCTTCTTGAGCTAATTCGATTTGGGTGCGCGGCTTATCTTTGGTTGGATCATAGGCATCATAAGGTAAGTCGTAACTGTCATTTTCTGCCGTATAGTAGTCAGGTTGAAAGCCAGCTGATTCAATAAGACGTTCTAGAGTAGGTAATAAATCAACAGTCTCTTCATCAAATTTGATTGATTTAAATGGTTTGCGATCCAGGAAACGGACAGCTAAGTCACTTAAGATATTATCAGTATTTTGACGCCATTCCGTGAAGTAAGTGGTTAAAACACCGTCATCTAATTGTAAATAATCATCTAATGAAAATTCATTTTTAAAAAGTGGAATCAATAATTTTGGTGAATCCTCGGCACTTAAGCGATTATTTTCGTATAGGTATTTAGCCCGATTTAATAAATGACTTAAAATAACTTCCATTGATCTAGAAATAGGATGGAAATAAACTTGGACGTACATTTGGAATCGGCTGACAATATAATCTTCAACGGCATGCATCCCATTGATATCAAATGCAATCCCGCCTTTATAAGGACGCATCACACGTAAAATCCGAGTTAAGTCAAATGTACCATAATTTGTACCAGTGTAGTAAGAATCACGTAATAAGTAATCCATTCGATCAGCGTCTATTTGACTCGAAATCAATTGGACAACTTGTGGATTAGGGTACGTTTTTTGAATAACACTTGCCACTTTTTCTGGGAAATCAGCAGAAACTTTTGCTAAAACTTGATTAATCTCAGTTGATGGATCAGTTAAAATTTGAGCAGTGATAGCTTCGTGGTCCGTTTTGAAAATGTGCTCGAAAGTATGTGAGTATGGACCATGGCCGATATCGTGTAAAAGAGCAGCGCATAACGCCACTAATTTTTCGGAGTCGTCCCATAAACCGTCGCCAGCTTCTTTGCTTGGATAATTTCGTTGGAAATTATCGCAGATTCGACGTGTGATTTCATAAACACCCACGGAATGGGTGAAACGTGAATGTTCCGCTCCATGAAAAGTTAATGAAGTTGTACCGAGCTGTTTAATTCGGCGTAAACGTTGGAATTCTTTAGTATTAATTAAATCTAAAATAACTTGATGTTGCACATAAATGTAATCGTGAATAGGATCACGTAACACTTTTTCTCTAGCAAGTAACGGCGATTGTTCGAGCAATAGAATCCCTCCTCGAAAATTTAGATAGTAAATAAGTTCGTAATACTTCTATTATAACGAACATTCGTAATTTAGTCATGACATAATGATGATTATAGGTAACGACATTCATTTAAATCTAAGTTATAATACAGTGAAACGATAAGGTGAATGGAGGAATTAAGTTGTATGGCAATCACGTTAGATAAACAAATTGCGATCCATTTGGAAACAATTAAAACACAAGAAGGCGAAGTTGAACGCTATGTCATCGAAACAACGGGACAACTCGTTCGTTTAGGCGATGGGATGTATATCAGATATAAAGAAGAAGACGCAGAGTCTGGTAAAAAAAATCCAGTTACCTTTAAATTGCAAGATGATGGTGAAATTCAATTAACTCGAGAAACAGATGATATACGCACAAAATTAATTTTTTTAGCGCAAAAAAAAATTAATGGGGTTTATAAAACAGCGTATGGTCGTATTCCAATTGAAATTGAAACAACGCAATTAAAAAGTCAGTTAAATAGCCAACCAATTTCGGGATCACTTGATATTGATTATCGCTTAACAACAAGCGGTGAATTGTTGGGAGACTATAATATACGATTGCAATTTACGGCATAAAAATGTATGATTAAGAGTAGACTTTTGGAAAGGACGTGTGCTAGTTGGAGCTTAAACAATTCGATGGCCAAAACAAAGACGAGTTATCAATGATCGAGGTTGCTCACGCAATCTTATCGCAACATGGTGACGTCATGGGTTTTGCTGACTTAACTAATGAAATCCAAACATATCTTGGTAAAAATGATTTAGAAGTGAGAGATCGCTTATCACAATTTTACACAGATTTAAATGCTGATGGTAGCTTCATTTCACTTGGAGAGAACTTATGGGGATTACGTTCATGGTATCCCTTCGATTCAATCGATGAAGCTGTTGCTCATGTAGAAGATGAAGACGATGAAGATCGTCCTAAACGTAAAAAACGTAAGAAAGTTAATGCTTTCTTAGCAGATGCCGCTGATGATGATGACGTTATTGATTACAATGATGATGATCCTGAGGACGACGATTTAGATGCAACTTATGAAGATGACGACGAAGATGATGATGAAGATACAGAAATTAAAGGTTATGATAAAGATTTAGATGAAATAGCTGATAGTAATTCTGATGATGAAGAAGAATTACCAGAAGGTATTGAAGATCAATTATCTGAAATATCCGATGAAGATGCAGAAGACGACGAGGAAAATAATTAAAAGGACTTGACGATTTCGTCAAAACCCTGTAATATATTTTTTGGGCGCCTCGCAGGTATTTCTTGCGAGGACAAACGCACGGTTGATACAAGCTCCCTACACTGATTAGATTATTCTACTCGGCTTAGGGGGCTTGTTGTTTTTTATAGACATAATGAACAATAACTATCAGGCCACAAACACAGAATCCCCACAAAAATTAACCCAAAGGAGATTTATAATGACCAAATATATATTTGTTACAGGTGGCGTTGTTTCGTCAATTGGTAAAGGGATTGTTGCAGCATCTCTTGGCCGTTTATTAAAGAATAGAGGCTTGAAAGTTACTATTCAAAAGTTTGATCCTTATATCAATGTGGATCCAGGAACAATGAGTCCCTATCAACATGGGGAAGTTTTCGTAACTGATGATGGTACAGAGACTGATTTAGATCTTGGTCATTATGAACGTTTTATTGATATTAACTTAAATCAATATTCAAACGTAACGACTGGTAAAATTTATTCAGAAGTTTTACAAAAAGAACGTCGTGGTGATTATTTGGGTGCCACAGTTCAAGTTATACCACATATTACAAATACAATTAAAGAAAAAATTATGCGTGCTGGAACAACAACGGATTCTGATGTTGTAATTACTGAAATAGGTGGAACTGTTGGTGATATTGAATCATTGCCTTTCCTTGAAGCATTACGTCAAATGAAAGCTGATGTCGGTTCAGATAATGTTATTTATATTCATACAACATTGATTCCTTACCTAAAAGCTGCAGGTGAAATGAAAACGAAACCTACACAACATAGTGTTAAAGAATTACGCGGATTGGGTATTCAACCAGATATGTTGGTTGTTCGGACTGAAGAACATATCTCGCAAGATATGCGTAATAAATTAGCTAATTTCTGTGATGTTGAACCAGAAGCCGTTATTGAATCAATGGATGTTGATACATTATATACGATTCCTTTAGCGTTACAAAAACAAAAAATGGACCAAATCGTTGTTGATCATTTGAAATTAACAACACCAGAAGCAGATATGACTGAATGGCAAAAACTTGAAACACAAGTTTTAAATTTGAAGAAAACAATCAATATTGCGTTGGTTGGTAAATATGTTAAATTGCCAGATGCTTATATTTCTGTTGCCGAAGCATTGAAACATGCTGGATACACTGTTGATGCTGATGTTAAAATCACAATGGTTGATGCAGAAAAATTAGATGAAAGTAATATTGTTGAAACGTTGCAAGATGCTGATGGAATCATCGTTCCAGGAGGATTCGGTAATCGTGGACTTGAAGGGATGATTCTTTCAATTCAATATGCGCGTGAAAATAATGTTCCATTCTTAGGTGTTTGTCTTGGTATGCAAATGGCATGTATTGAATTTGCACGTAACGTTGTTGGGCTCCAAGGCGCACATTCAACTGAAGCTGTTCCAGAAACACCACATAACATTATCGACTTGATGACAGATCAAGAAGATGTTGAAGATATGGGTGGAACACAACGTCTTGGTTTATATCCATGTAAATTAAAACCAGGAACGGTAGCAGCTGCAGCTTATGATAATCAAGAAGTTATCCAAGAACGTCACCGTCATCGTTATGAATTTAATAACGAATACCGTGAACAACTTGCTGATAAAGGATTGGTTTTTGCTGGAACATCTCCAGATAATCGTTTAGTTGAAGTTGTTGAAATTCCTGAAAATAAATTCTTTGTGGCAGCTCAATACCATCCAGAATTTTTATCAAGACCACAACGTCCAGAAGGTTTATTCCAAGCCTTTGTGAACGCTACAGTTTAATAAATGTAATTGAAAGAGATAATAACAATTTGTTATTATCTCTTTTTTTATGTCTAAAAGGGTTGTATTTAATATGTGTACTATGTATTATAGTACACATGGATGAGGTGAGATAATTGCAAATTAATAAGACGAGTAGTAAACCGTTTTATGAACAATTGATATCAGGTATAAAAGAAGATATTTTTAAAGGAATTTTGCAGACAGAAGACAAGTTGCCGTCAGTTAGAGAAATGGCTAAAATTCATGAAATGAATCCAAATACGGTTAGTAAAGCGTATAAAGTTTTAGAATCACAGGATGTAATCGTGACAGTTAAAGGTCGAGGGACATATGTCAAAGCCAATAATGAGAGCAATCGCGATGAACGACAAATCCAAAAAAATCGTGAGGCATTGTTAGATACGATTAAAGAAGTGACCTATCTCGGTGTCCAAGAAGATGAGATTCAGGGTTGGGTTAAGTCGTATTTTGAAAAGGAGGACTAAGAATGGGATTTGAAATTAAAGGTTTATCAGAGAAAATTAGTGACAAAGAGATACTTAATGATATTAATATGTCTTTAGTCCCAGGGGAAATAGTGGGTCTAATTGGTCGTAATGGAGTTGGTAAAACAACCTTATTCAGATCAATTTCAGGCCAATACATACCAGATCAAGGTGATATTTTAATTGATGATCAATGGATGAAAGAAGATTCATCATTGAAGGAAAAACTCTTTTATTTAGATACACAGAATAATTTTTTAGACAGCTACACAATAGATAAGATTGTCGAATTCTATGAACTCGCTTATCAAACGTTTGATCGTCAAAAATATGATAATTGGGTCACAGAATACAACCTACCTAAACAAACAAAATATCGTCAATTTTCTAAAGGGATGCAAGGATTATTTAATATTATTTTGGCCTTTTCCACTGGTGCACCATATGTTATTTTAGATGAACCACTGGACGGGTTAGATGTAATTGTCCGTAAACAAGTTTTCCAAATTATTATTGATGCCGTTGCTGAAGACCAGCGAAGTGTACTTATTTCTTCACATAATTTAGAAGAATTAGATCGATTAATCGATCGCGCAATGGTTTTAAAAGATGGACATATTGTGAGTGATTATCGTTTGGAAGACACGCGTTCAGAATCACGAAAAGTTCAATTGGTGTTTAAATCAAAAGAAATTCCAGCTTTCATTAAAGAAAATAGCCGAGCAATGAGTATTCAAGGTCGTGTCGTCACTGTTTTATTTGAACACTATTCAGATGAAATTGAAGCTCAAATTGAAGCTGAAGATCCGGCATTATTCGAAGAATTACCGTTAACGTTGGAAGATTTATTCCGAGCAAGTCTTTCGGCTAAAGAAAATACCGGAGGTGGGAAGTAGTGACAGTTAATAGAAGATTGAATCAGATTATTTGGCAGAGATATAAGTGGATTGTTTTATCACTTGTTGCACTTATTGTGGTTGTTATGGGGTTTACACTACATAATTCGGTTGACACTACGGGAATAGACGCGGCCAATCTTACTTATACAGAGTTTGTTCAAAGTGAAAAAGATTCGGCAAAAGCGGATCATCGTAAAATAGGTTCAGTTAGCAGAGCAACATATGAAAAAAATAATATTAAAATAAAAGATGTAAGTATTCATGATGGTACATTTCAAAATGCAAAAACAGCACTAGTTATTTTTAGTCTGGGTGCTATCTTATTAGGGATATTTACTAATATGTATGATATGCAAACTAAATTTAATGAATTTATATTTTCAAGCTCATTTTCTAGAAAACGCATTTTCTTAAAAAAAATTGGTCTAATGTTACTACCTGCCTTACTTACTTTTATTGTAGGTTCAATTATAACAACATTTGTTGCTGATGTAGCTATCTCAGTAAGTAATCCAAATTTTATATCAGATAGAATGATACATTTATTCTTAGATAGTAGTCAATTGATTGCGCTATACAGTGTTGGCCTTGTGGTAGGTGTTTTAGTTCGTCGGGTTGTAGCATCTGTCGTCACTGCGTTGGGATTCACTGGCTCGGCCTTGATATGGTTTGCTTACTTTGAAGGATTCATTTTTGATCAAACGCAAGACATGTCTAATACTTATTATCTTGTACTAGGATTTATATACTTGATTGCTGGGTTATTGATGATAGTGATGGCAGTTCATTATTTCAACAAATTATCATTAGAACAGGATAGTCCTTATTTACAATTCGATTATTTAAAACTACCACTACTCATTTTTACAACGGCTTATATAGCTATTTTAATGGCTGTAGTTAATTATGATACAATTGGGGAAAAAATAGGATATGGCTTGATAAGCGGCTGTATTACAGTCATTGTTGCTTATATTGTTATTTATCGTCCACAAAATATTAGTCAAAAATTGCAACGTATTTTTTCGAAAAATAAAAAATAAAAGTAAAATGGCTACCTATTTCTCTAAGAATAGGTAGCCATTTTGACCTTACAGACTTGTTAGTATGTAATAAAAGGGAATTGTGCTAAACTACTGTTTATAGGAATGTAAAAGCAATTATTGGGAGGGATTCAATTTGAAAGAAATGTTAACAATAAACAATTTAACTAAAAGTTTCGGTAAAAAGGTAGTCCTCAAAGGTATTAATTTTACAATCGCAGAAGGTGAGATTGTTGGGCTTGTTGGTGCTAATGGCGCTGGTAAAACAACCATCATGAAATCAATTCTTGGATTATCAAATTACCAAACTGGAGAAATAACAATTGACGGTAAAATTGTATCAACAACTAGCCATCAAGGGTTAGAAGAAGTTGGTGCCTTAATTGAATATCCTGGTATCTATCCATTTTTAAGTGGCTATGATCATTTAAAATTATTCTCTGAAATCAATACCAAAGAAGAATTAGATGAAATTGTTGCTGATTTGCATATGACAGATTACATTAATCGTAAAGCTAAATCATATTCATTAGGAATGAAGCAAAAATTAGGAATTGCATTAGCTTTATTAAATAGACCAAGATTAATTATTTTAGATGAACCTATGAACGGATTAGATCCTCAAGCAACACGTGATGTCCGCGAACTTGTTTTAAAGTTATCTAAACGCGGGACAGCGTTCTTGATTTCAAGTCATATTTTAGGTGAATTAGAGAAAATTGTTGATCACTTTATTATTTTAAATGAAGGTAAAATAATGAAAGCAATGTCTACTACTGAATTAAGTGATAGTAGTAAGCGATATGTTTTACTAGAGACGACGTCAAACGAGCAAGCTAAAGTTCTTTTAAAGGCCGCTAATTATGAATTGGCAGTTGATCAAACAGTTAAAGTAAAGGTAGACGAACAAGATACTTTAGCAAATATTATCCAAGTGCTCTACGATAATAAAATTCAAATAAATGATGTACGTCATCAAGAACATGATATGGAAGAATCACTATTGAATTTATTAGATAGTAATGACGGAGGTAAGGCTTAATGTTAACTTTAGTTAAACAAGAATTATTTAAGTTAGGTAAAAAGAAATCTACAGCGATTATATCAGCGATATTACTTGTTTTTATTTTTGGGGTAGCACTTTTAACAAAAATATATAGTTCGATTTTCGATCCAGCAAGCATGGTACAAAGTGGATTTGGATCTATTCAATTAATTATTTTCATTTTAATTGCGTCAGCAAGTGTTATTATTGCTATGGAAACACAGTTTGGTACAATTAAGGATTTGCTTTATCGGAAATATTCACGTGGAGCTGTTTTAGCTAGTAAATGGCTTACAATATTAATCTATTCGATTTATTTGAATGTTTTAATATTCGTGGCTTCAATTATAGCTAAATTAGTGCTTTTACCAATGGTATCCTTGTCAGATAAAATAGATAACCAAACGATTGTTATGTCTTTAATAACAACGTTAGTGGGGAATTTTATTAGTACCTGGTTGATTTTAAGTTTGGTATTATTATTGGCTAGTATCTTTAGTAGTTCAGGTGCTTCGATTGCAGCTGGTATTGTTTTTTATTTCTTAACATCTATTTTATCAGGAATCCAAATGTTAGCTATTGCTAAATGGGATTGGATTAAATGGAATCCACTTAATATGATGAATTTAAGTAATCAGTGGGCAGACGGACAGGAGTTTGAAAAACTAACTCAATTAACGAATAACGAATTGATTATAGGTAATCTAGCTTATACGGCACTATTTTTATTTTTAGGTTATTTTGTTTTCAAACGTAAAAATGTTTAAAAAAAGTGTATCGTCAATTAATTTTTGACGATACACTTTTTTTGTCCAATAATTATGAGTAGCTTAAAATGACTATTACTAAAGATACAAGTCAAATACTGCAATCTGTGGAGGTACTAGGAATCGAGCTGAGATTCGAGATGTTCCAATACCACTATTAACATATAATTTTGTATTGTTCTTTAGTGTATAAAGGCCACTAGAGTAGCCACCATCTCCGTCATGATCAGATAATAATCCTTTATTAGTGAAAGGAATACGAATTTGGCCACCATGTGTGTGACCACTTAAAATTAAATCGACGGTATTAAATGAACCATTTGACAAACTAGGTTCATGAGCCATTAAAATATGGTACGTTGAATTGGATTTATCAGGAGCTACTGTCGTTTGGACATCGGGGATACCTAATTGAGAGTCATCTACACCACCCAACCAAATGGATGAATTTCCACCTACATTGATAGTCGTTGAACTATTTTTAAGGACAGTAAAACCACCTTGATTCATTACAGTAGTGTAAACTCTGGCTGCACCGCCACCGTAATCTTTATTTCCATATACTGCGTATTTTCCATAGGTTGATTTAATTTCACTTAGTTTTTGAACAATAGCTGTTACGGGATGGTATTGATTGTAATTGCTGAATAAATCACCTGTAAATAAGACCAAATCTGGTTTTTCTTGATTGATTTTATTAACAATTTTTCCGAAATTTTCAGGTGTATAATCATCTGCTATTTCGACATCACTAATTTGCACAATTTTAAGTTTCTTTTTAGTAGTATCTGCCTTATTTAAAGCAATATTTTTAACGACAACGCGGTAAGGCTCTATTTTAAATGCGTAAAAGGTACATGCGGCACTTACTATTAATAGGATGAAAATGACACTTAATATTTTTTTCTTCGTGATAGTATCATGCCTCCGTTTGATTAGTTAACTAAAAAAACCTACAGTAAGATTTTTAGTCTAAAACTGTAAGTTCTTCTTAAAACCTATATGGTTAGTTTTATTTATGAAATCCAAGAACTAATAGCTGACCAGATAGCGTTAAAAAATGAAACAATTGCGTCCCAAATTTTTTGTAGGAAGTTTCGATTTTCAGCTGTGTCTAATTTGCTGAAAATATCTTTAGCACCATCTTGAATATTTGTTGCAACTTTACTTGCTTGTGATTTGAAATTTGATGAATCTAAAGCACCTGAATCACGAATCTTGATTAACACGGCAATAATATCTTGTTTTTGATTATCAGTAATGACATTTGTTAAGTTATTATTTGTGATTTGGTTATTTACAATAGTAGTAATTTGATTATTTGTAATAGAACTACCTTCTTTAGCCATATCATTTTTAGCACCGGCTACAGCGTTATTCAATTGTGAATCAGTATACCCATCTTTGCTTTTATTGGCTTGTGTAATGTCACTTAAAGTCGACATTTCATTTTGTGCGGCAGTGACTTGTTTTGTATTTAGAGCGTCCCCGTTTGTAGCGAAGGCTGCATAAACACCAGCTAAAGCACCTGATCCATCTATTGGTGTAGCAGAAGTGACATAGATATTGGCATCAGTTACACCAGCTGTTAATGCGGCGTTTTTATATTGGTTTTCTGTAATTGTGGTGATGTTATTTTTACCATTGTAGTCTAAAATTTCAACGTTGATACCAGAACCACTGCTCGTTTTTTGAACCATAGCAGATGACCAGACACCTGAAGTTGATGTAAATGAGCCACCAGAACTATTGAGATATTTAACTAAAGTTGCGCCATTTACGGGTAATGTCGAATATGAAGAACTACCGTTTAAGCTAGCTGTTAAAGTTGAAAGTGTTCCTGATTTTTGTGAATCTGTTAAACTTGTTCCTAATGTGACAACTGGATTTGACCAGTCAGTTGTTGTGCCCGATGTTGATGAAGCTGAGCTTGAATCATTAGTTGCAGCAGAGGCAACAGATCCTAGACTCAAGACAGCTAATGTTGTAAGAGTTACTGTATAAATTAATTGTCTGAATTTCATAATGGTTTGCTCCTTAAATAGCATGTATTTTAATTTTATTATACCTATCTGATGAAGGAATCATAATAATTGAGTTTGAATAATAGAAAAAATTAAGATTTATCATCATTGAGAGATTTCTTTGTAAGTGAGACAATGAGCGCATCATTTAATCTAGCAACATAATTTTGAGTAGTATGGTATGACTAATTTAAATAAAACTAACGACTGAATGGGAGAATAACGATGACAAAAAAGATGACGGATACCTTTAGATTCAGGCGGGGATTGGAATTGAAAAATAGAATCTTAATGGCGCCAATGACCGTTAAGATGAGCTACTATGATGAAGTTGTTACACATGATGAATCAGATTATTATGCACTACATTCAGGCGAAGTTGGGGCTGTTATTACGGCAGCTACCAGTGTCCAAGCAAATGGAAAAGGTTGGGAAGGCTCACTTGCCATCTATGATGATAAGTTTATTCCCGGGCTAACGAGATTGGCATCGGCAATCAAAAAGAATGGGACTAAAGCTATTTTACAAATTTTCCATGCGGGTCGTATGACAAATTCAACGGTACTTAGAGGACAATTACCAGTTTCAGCCAGTGCTGTTGCGGCAGAAAGACCAGACGCAGAAATTCCTAAAGCATTGTCAGAAACTGAAATTTTAGAGTTGATTGAATCCTTTAAATCAGCAACAAAACGAGCAATTAAAGCGGGATTTGATGGCGTTGAACTGCATGGTGCGAATACGTATTTACTACAACAATTTTTTTCACCACACTCAAATAGACGTCATGATGCTTGGGGTGGCACGCTTGATAAGCGATTTAAATTCATTAATGATGTAGTTGATGGTGTTATTGAGAGTGTTGATCAATCAGGTGTAAAAGATTTTATTGTTGGTTACCGCTTTTCGCCTGAAGAATATGAAAAGCCAGGTATTAGTATGGAAGATTCAATGATTTTGATTGATAAACTTGCTGATAAAAAATTAGATTATCTACATATCTCATTAGGTAAGTATAATAGTGTTTCGAGAAATATAAATTTCAATGAAAAATCAAGAATGGATTATGTCCAAGAAAAGATAAATGGTCGTGTTCCATTAATCGGGGTAGGAGATGTTCGGACTCGGGAAGATGTTAATGGTGTTTTGGCTAACGCTGATTTAGTAGCCGTTGGTCGTTCACTCTTAATTGATCCTAAGTGGACATCAAAGTTATTGAATGGACAAGAAGAAACTATAAAAAGAACCTTAGCTAAAAATGATCGGGAAAAATTAATGGTTAGCGATGGTGCTGTTGAATTTTTAAAAGATATGATGCCTGAGCGGTTAGTTGATTAAAAAACAAAACTAAATCTAGACAAATAGTGTGTTGCAAATTTAATTTGCCGCATGCTATTTTTAGTTGCGGCCCTTTCAACTAGCGGTTGCCTGTTGCACCCCTTGCTGTATGCTAATATTTGAGATGTTAAATAGAGGAAAGAAGGTTATAGGGATGAAAATTATATTTGCGGAACAACTCGTTAAAATACGTAAAGAGAAAAAAATGTCACAAGAAGAATTGGCAAATCAATTGTTTGTATCAAGACAAGCTGTATCAAAATGGGAAACAGGAGAAGCTGAACCTGATTTGGGAAAAATTGAATCGGTAGCCAAAATTTTAGACGTCCCTGTAGAAATATTACTTTTTGGTGGCGATGCCAGTGAAAAAAACGTCAGAGTTTAAAACTAGAATTAAACGATTTATAGAAGAAGATGAATCAGATAAAGATTGGCACGAAAATCATAGATGGCGTGAGTGGCAATATAAACCGATTAATAATGGGTGGGAATTCCTAGCTCGCTATTACTGGATTATTTTTGCACTCATTGGCATGATTGCATGGGGGATTATGGGTCTAAAATAGATATGATAATAAAGAAGCTTTCAATACTTGTCTACAAACAAGTATTGAAAGCTTCTTTATTTTACCGGAACAACTTTTATTTCAGTTGAGTCATCATGAATGACAATGTATAACGTTTGAGTTTCTTCTTTATCAAAGAAACCGAGATTAATACAGGGTAAACCATCGATTTCTTCCACGCCAACGAAACGATCCGTAAATATCTGACGAACCATTTTACCCATTTCTTTATGGGCATTTGCTTTAGCGGCAGCTGTTTTAAGTGTAAATCCAGAGTCTAAGTAAGATTTAATTAATCGAATAATTGATAAGGTATGGTAAGAATATTTTCTATTCTGATTTTTATTAGTATTAATAGAATCAATAAAGCCTTTTTGTTCCCAATAACGAATTTGACTCTGAGTGAGCCCAGTTGTTTCGGCAATTTCACCGATTCCGATTGAAAATGTATCATTCTTCATAATAACGGCCATTCTTTTTGCATAATCTTTAATGTTTGCAATATCGTCCATATCTGCCAAACGAATATACCTCCTAAATAAAAATTTATCTAACAATCTCATTGTGATGTTTACTATACTGATTATATATATATTAAAACGTTTGTCAACTTACTTGACATTAAAGCGAGATAGTCTTATATTAGTCTTCGAAGATAAATTAAAGAAAAAGAAGGTTTTAAGTATGGATGGATTAGATGCAAAGGGTAAACCATATAATCGCCCCATGCTAATTGCAATTTTATTAGTAGGGACATTTTGTACGGTTTTGAATCAAACAATTTTAGCAACTGCATTTCCAACATTAATGGATGAATTTGACGTAACAACGTCAACTGTTCAATGGTTAACAACAGGATTTATGTTAGTCAACGGGATTTTAATTCCAGTTAGTGCATGGTTAAGTAGTCGTGTAAATACCAAATGGTTATACATAGGTGCTATTGGTATCTTTGAATTAGGAACAGTTTTAGCATTTATCGCACCTAATTTTGGGGTATTGTTAACAGCTCGCTTAGTTCAAGCAGTCGGTGTTGGGGTAACAATGCCTTTATTACAAACGATTATGCTTTCAATTTTCCCACCCGAAAAACGTGGTGCTTCAATGGGACTTGCCGGTTTAGTTATCGGACTAGCTCCTGCAATTGGACCTACACTTTCAGGTTGGGTTATTGATAATGCTTCATGGCGTGATCTTTTTGGTATGATTATTCCATTAGTAGGAATTGTTTTTGTGGCTTCTTTCTGGTTTATGAAACCGGTCATCAAAACACACAAATCTAAAATTGATGTCTTATCATTGATTTTATCAACAATTGGATTTGGTGGCTTACTTTATGGATTCTCAACAGTTGGAGATAACGGCTGGGGAAGTACCTCAGTACTTAGTTTCCTTGTTGTGGGTGTTATTTTTATTGGTTTATTCATATGGCGTCAATTAACAATGGAAAATCCTTTCTTGGAATTACGTGTTTTTGCTTCCCAAGAATACACAATTGCAGCCGTTTTAAGTTCAATTGTTAACATGGCTATGATCGGTGTTGAAATGATTCTACCAATGTATCTCCAAATTGTACGTGGAGATAGCGCATTTGAGTCAGGATTAACCTTATTGGCTGGTGCTTTAATGATGGGGATTATGAGTCCGATAACGGGACGATTATTCGATATTTATGGTGCTAAGAAATTGGCAACTGGTGGTATGTTCTTATTAACACTTGGTACAATTCCATTCGTTTTCTTAACAAAAGATACGCCAACTTTATACATCACAATTATGTATGCAGTTCGTATGTTTGGGATTTCAATGGTTATGATGCCAACAACAACATCAGGGATGAATGCATTACCAGCTAACTTGATGGGTCATGGAACGGCTGTTAATAATACAGCTCGTCAAATCGCAAGTTCAATCGTAACAGCGGTTATGATTTCCGTTCTAACAAATGTAACAACAGCTGCATTACCAGCTAAATCAATGCTTAAATCGGCACCATTAGATTACAAAACAAAAGCTATTGATGCGACATTAAGTGGTTATCATGCTGCCTTTATCATCGCAGTCGTTTTCTGTGTGGTTGGGCTCGGATTTTCATTCTTCTTAAAATCAAAACAACAAGTTTTAAAAAATGGAGGTAATAAATAATGATTATTTTATTATTAATTCTTTCAATTATTTTATTCTTCCTTACGTGGAACCTCATCCGTAATAATGTACTGAGCTACATTTTAGGTGGCATTTTTGCACTTTGTATTATTCTTACAGGTGGCTTAATTGTTGCTAACTACAGTGCACATTATGGAATGGAAAAAGTAACGACAACTAAGACAGAACAATTAGCTTCTAGTTCTAAAGAGATGGACATGTTACTATATCAGCCTATCGGTACAGATGGATCTGAAAAAGTCGTTATTTATAAAAATACGGCATCACAAAAGAAAACAAAGGCAACTAAGACAGACGATACAACTAGCAAGATTGTTGAAAATGCTAAGAGTAACAAATTAGTTACTAAAGAAACCCGTTGGACTTATAAAGGTAATGGGTATCGATTAATGTTTGGTATCGCTAATAACGATAAAACTTTAGTAAAACGTACGCATACATTCTACGTTAAAAAGAGTTGGACAACATTAACGGTTAAGCAAGCTAAGGCCATGCCTAAAATTGCTAAAGTAGAAGCAGCTAAAATGAATACAAAGGCAGGAAAAGCTAAACTTGCTGCGGATGGTGCTACTTTTGTTAAAGCAGCTGTCACAAATGCTATGATGAAAGATGCATCAATCTCGAAAGCTGATCAAGCTAAGATTGCAGAACAAGCAACAACAATTTTCAAGGCACAAACAAAAGCAAAAGTAATGCAAAACGTATTAAAAGAAGTTAAAGAAATTAAATAAACCGTTATTTATTTAGTAACCACACTAGTTTATCCAACTAATGTGGTTATTTTTTTAAATTAAAACGTGAATTATAAAATAAACAATGCTATAATACGTTAATGGCATAAACGATAAAGGAGTTTCTTTGAATGAAAAAGAAAATTATAATTTGGATTGTCAGTATTTTAGTGTTATTAGCGGTTGCAATTACAGGGGGTAGTTTCTATCTCTATCACTATGCCATTCAAAATACAGAAAAAACATTAACGGGAACATCAAAAGGAACACCAAAGCGAACAATTGAAGCAAAAAAATGGTTGGCCAGTACTAAAAAAGAAAACTGGACAGAAACATCAGCAGGTGAAAATTTAAAATTAGTTGCTGACTATGTACCGGCGGCAACTAAATCTTTAAAAACAGTTGTTGTGGCACATGGTTACATGGAAAATAAAGAAAGTATGGCTTCATATATAAAATTATTTCATGATAATGGCTATAACGTTTTAGCGCCAGATGATCGAGGCCAAGGTAAAAGTCAGGGCGATTATATTGGTTTCGGATGGAAAGATCGCTTAGATTACATTAAATGGACCAAAAAATTAATTGCCGAAAAGGGAACAGATCAAAAGATTGGCTTGTTTGGAGTTAGCATGGGTGGTGCTACTGTCATGATGATGAGTGGTGAAAAGTTACCAACTCAAGTTAAAGCAATTGTTGAAGATTGTGGTTATACAAATGTTGAAGATTTGTTAGCTTATCAATTGAAACTCCAATTCAATTTACCAAAAGAACCATTAATAACAACTTCTAGTTGGGTAACTCAGTTACGTGCGGGCTACTCTTTTGCAGAAGCTGACTCTGTTAAACAATTAAAGAAAAATAAATTACCAACATTATTCATTCATGGCGACAAGGATGATTTCGTTCCTAGCGCAATGGTTTATGACAACTACAAAGCCTCAGCAGGTACGAAGGAATTGTGGATTGTGAAGGGCGCAGGTCACGGAAAAGCGTTCAGTAAGGATCCAGAATTATATACTAAAAAAGTCGTTAAGTTTATGAATGATAATTTAGATTAATAATAAAATCATTTATTTTTTAAATAACATCAAAAAGTGTGGGGGTACCCTCTATTTTTGATGTTTTTTTTTGTCTGTATCATGCTATCATATTAGTTATTATAGATGAACTTTGGGGAAAATAGGTGGGGGCCAACATGAAAATTAATAATAAATTAAAATTAACACTACTAACTTTTGGGTTATTCTTTTTAGTTAATGTAACAAGTATCAAGGCAGATGCGGATTATGATTCTGCAAAAGCATCAGCACCTCGAGCAATTTTAATGACAAATTTATTCCAGACGGGTACTGGTGCTGGAGTAGTAGCAACTAGTGGTATGGTCGAATTAACCGATACCAATAAAGATCCTAATTCGACTAATCTGGCTGCTAAAACGATGGTTAAAATTACGGATGCTAAGAATCAAAAAGCAGCAATTTGGTCAACAGACGAAAATTCATTTGATATTAATACAAGTAGTAAAGCTTCTATGTGGATTTATTTTGGTAGCAAAACGAATACTGCTGGGGATGGGATGGCACTTGTTTTTCAAAATGATGCAAAAGGAAATGCTGCTATTGCAACTAAAGCAGGTGAAACGTTAGGTGTTTGGGGAGACGATTCAGTGGGTACGGGATCCCCCAATAATACTGCTAGAGGCGCTATTCAAAATAGTTGGGCGCTAGAATTTGATACTCATTTGAATAATGGTAATAGTTCAGGAAACGGATTTGATTTAGATCCTAGTTTAGCACCTAACCATATTGGTAGTGGGTATCCAGCTGTTGAGGCAACATACACGGATAATCATACAATCTCTTCTTCAGTTAAACTAAATCATTTAGGCCTTATTAATTATAATGGGTTCTTATCAAATCGGGCATGGCATCATGTGACAATTGATTATAAATCAGTGAGTGCGAGTGCTGGGTCAATGACATATACGATTGATGATAAAAAACCAATTTCAGGAACAGAAGACTTGGATCCTACTGAAGATACAAGTCAGACAGGGCAGACGGCAAGTGTTCCAATTGATAAATCGAAATTTAATTCTACAACGGGTAAAATCCGTTGGGGATTTACAGGGTCAACGGGTGACTCTTTTGAAAATAACTTAGTTATGTTTGAAACTGTACCAGGTCTTGTTAATGCGACTGCGGTACAAACTATGACGGATATTACACAAAATAACAAGGATGTCTCGGCTAATGGAGAAGTAAAAGCTGGAGATAAAGTAAAATTCAACACTACCGTAACTTACGATAGTGGAAAACAATCGTGGACAGGCATAGGTGGATATTTAAAATACCCGGCTAATAATATAAAATGGACTGGGTATGAAATACCTAACGATTTTGGTACAGGAAAATTTCCTAGTAATATCTATGGAAGTGACCCTGCTGGGTTATCCGGCGCGCAAATACCTGAATTATCTACACCTGGACAAAGTTCACATATTTCATTTATCGGTGAAGTAATGCCAGTTGAAGTGGATACACCAGTGACTGTTTCAGCAGGTCAATTCATCGGAAGCAATGCAATGATTGATTCTAATCCTATTAGCTATACGATTAAAGCATCACCAAAAACAGCCTTAACGATTGATGGCCTTAAAGATATTGATATTAATTATGGAACGGATGCGACGATTAGTGGAACGGTAAAATCTAGTTTAGGTGGAACTTTTGCTAAAGGAACAACGGCCAGTGTGACACTTAATGAGGATACAACACCTATTAAGGGTGATGTCGCAACGGATGGTACATTTAACGTAACGATTCCAAAGGACAAACTAACCACTGGCGAATATTCTTATAATGTTCAAGTAACAGATCCAGATGGTAATACGACGCAAAAATATACACAAAAAATTAATATTAAACCCGTTTTAACTTTAAATGATAATAAAGGAACCGTTGTAGCGCCATATACATTGATTTTCCAAGTAGCTGATAATAGTGCAGCGTTAACAACGTACTATAAAGAAGGAAGTACTGGAACACCTGTTGAATTAGAAAAATATACAAATACTAAACCAGGTTCGACACAAGATCATAGTGTAGCACTAGATACAACTAAGTTTGCCATTGGAACGCACGAGTTAACTATTTATTCGGTTGATTCTGAAGGAAACATTTCTAATAACCAAACAATCTCTGTTGTCGTAGGATTGTTGAGTATTTCATCAGATGATTCAATTAATTTTAATAATAAAATACCAGCGAAAAGAAGTATTTTAAACCGTGCTTCAAGCTATATGCTTAAGTTAGAAACGTCAGCAGCTAAAAACTGGACATTGTCTGTGACTGCAGGACCACTAACTGCAGCAAGTGATAAAAGTACTTTAAAGCATTCAACTATTGGGTTTCGTAATTCAAATCAGGAAAACACGTTACCGCTTTCTCCAACGTATGGTACAATAGTGTCTACAGGAGTAGGTCAAGCAACTACGGTTGAAAAAAGTTGGTCAGCAGATTCTGGAATTGTATTGGATGTTGAACCAAGTGAAATTAAAGTAGCTGAAACCTATAGTTCTGAATTAGATTGGACGCTAACGAATGTACCAAATAATTAATAATAAACTTAATTGTCGGTTAAATTCAAATGTCCGGGGGGAGATAGGATTATGACAATATTACGGCTGAAAGCTGTACTTTTTACAGGTGTGTTAGTGACATTAGGGCTTAGCTCTACAGGTGTTAATGCTGATGATTATTCTAACGCAGTGGCATCGGCACCAGACGCATTAGTATCAAATGGACTTTTGACACCTGGAACAACAGGAACACAAAATAATGCAAAAATTGTAACATTCGATGCTAGTGGTAATGTTGTTTCTGAAACAGCAGATAACGCAGATAAATCAATTATAAAAATTACGGATGCAACTAACCAAGTGGGATCTGCCTGGTCTACAGCAAACAATAAATTTAATCTTAATAAAAATAATAAAATGTCAATGTGGATGTATTTCGGTAATCAGGGTGCTAATTCTGGTGATGGGATGGCTTTTGTTTTACAAAATGATAGCCGTGGTCTCAGTGCTATTTCTGGTGGAGGCGAATCATTAGGTGTTTGGGGTGTTGATAAAGGTGGATCAGAATCTACCGTTGCAGGAACAGCTATTAAAAATTCATGGGCGTTAGAATTTGATACACATAAAAATAGTGAGGCAAGCAAGGGTAACGGATTTGATAATTTAAACACTATCCAAGACAATCATCTGGCAAGCAATTATCCTAATCAAAGGGCTACTTATGAACAAAATGGTTTTTTAAGTAAGTATAATAAATTAACTCATGATGGACTACTTGCTGTCGCTGACTTATCTAATGGAAGATGGTGGCATGTGTCAATTGATTATAAATCAACGTCTACAACTGCCGGCTCAATGACCTATACTATTGGAGATAAAGTCCCCGGTACGGGTGATGTATTAGGTGGTGGTCTTGCAAAGACAGTTCCAATTGATAAAAGTAAATTTGCGAGCACTGATGGTCAAGTGACTTGGGGATTTACGGGCGCAACAGGCGGTAACTGGGAAACAAATTTAGTGATGTTTGAAGAAATATCTGATTTAGTTTCTGTTACGGCGACGCAAAAAGTGACAGATACTACCCAGAACAATAAGGACATTACCGCATCAGGAATTGCTAACAGCGGGGATAAACTTAATCTTCAAACAACTTTGAAATACAATGATGGAAAGCAAGATTGGAAAAAAATCGTTGCTTCGTTAAAAACGCCTAATGCTGTGACGTTAGACAAAGAAGGTATCATTAAATACGCCGATGGAACAACGCAAACATTTGATACAACAACTAAAGATGGTGTCATTACATCAAGTCTAAATAAAAACTTATCAAAAAGTAATGATACAGCAACGATCAGTATGAATGGGACAGCTAAAATTGTTGCTACAGATACCAAAGTAACAAGTCCAATTAGTACATTTAATGGTCAAAATACGATAGTAAGATCTCAGCTAGCTACGTTTACCATTAAGGCATTAAAGCAGAAGATGACACTTTCAGGATTGCTTGATAAAACAATTGATAGTGGTCAGTCGATTAAAGTTACGAGTAACGTTAAAACAGATACACTAATGGAAAATGATAACGTTACGATAACAACGATGCTGAATGGTAAAGCCTTTAGTGATAAATCAATGCTATTCAATAAGTTGGGTAGCATTGACTACGCTGAAGTGCTGCCTGCAGATAAGTTAAACGTTGGAAAAAATACTTATACGGTAAGTGTTGAAGATCAATATGGTAATTCAGTAACGGGTCAAGAAATTATCACTGTTAATGATCCAGGTGTTTTAGAAATAGCATCGGTAACGGGTGCATTAAATTTTGGACAAAGTGATATTCCAATACCCAACGAAGAAACAACCTATAGCCCTGTAGAAGAATTAAGTATACAGGTAGTTGCATCGGTACCAGGTACATGGAATTTAAAGCTGACTGGAACTGATGTTGTTGGAGCCAGCGGCACTGTGCTAAAAGATGCATTAATTTACAAAGAAAAAGCGACAGATATTGGGACACCTTTAAAAGACCATTCGATAGATATTGCGGGTGGGAACTCATCTCCTAACCAGATAACTAAAACGTGGGCAAAAGATACGGGAATTCTATTGCGTGTTAAACCTAGCGAGGTTAGAAGTGAAGAATATGATGCTTCAGTGCAATGGAATTTGAGTAATGTACCAACTAAATAAGTAGTATTAGTGAAAAAGGATAACAAAAGTTATCCTTTTTTTATTTATGTTTTGCAATTATTGCCATCTAGGATATTATGGACTATGTAGAGAGAATACGGAGGATAGATAACTAATGAAAATGACCGTTGAACAATTCATGTCCGCTATTGAGTTAGAGGCGTACACAAAGATTTTTTATACTGCCACACCAGAAGATGTCCAAGCGATTGGTGTACCAGAATTATTCGCTAAGTGTTATGCTGATTTAGAAAACAATGTACGGGATGGTAAGCTTGTAGAAGTTCAATTGATGATTGAATATCCTGAAGGTACCGCAATTTTTACACTTGAAGCAAATATCCTTAATTTACCATACAAATATTATAAAAAGTTACCCAGCTTCTTTAATGAAGTAACAGATGAAGCAGAAGTTAATGTCTATCTGATTGTTGAGTCACCAATTCTGAACGCATCTAAATTAAGAATCGATGAAATTACATCTGTGACTAATTATTTAGAAAACCCCAGTGATCATAATATGACAAGCACAACTATGATTGCTGAAAAGATAGCTTTCCTTGAAAATCCACCTATTATTGAAGAAAAAGAACCAGTTGTCGTTGAAAAGAAAAAGAAAGCTCCAGCTAAGAAAAAACCAGCTGTTAAAAAGAAACCAGCAGTTAAAAAGACGACGGCTACAAAAAAAGCGACAACAAAGAAAAAAACGACAACTGTAAAGGCGGCAGCCAAGAAAAAGCCCGTGGCCAAAAAGGTACCCGCTAAAAAGAAACCGGCTGTAAAGAAAGTAACTACTAAGAAAAAAGCACCAGCCAAGAAAACTAAATAAAAAAACGCCGATATTATCGGCGTTTTTTTGTCTAATTATTTAATGAAGAAATAGTAAACGAGTAGCAAGGCACCTAAAATAATACGGTACCAACCAAATGGTTTGAAATCTTTCGACTTGATGTAACCCATCAAGAATTTGATTGCAACAATTGAAACTAAGAATGCGACTACACAACCAAGTAATAAGACGGCTGTTTGATCACCGGTAAAGCTATAACCATTATGGAAGTATTTAACTAATTTGAGTAGACTGGCACCGAACATAACTGGAATTGATAAGAAAAATGAAAATTCAGCAGCAATGAATCGAGAAGTCCCTAATAAAATGGCACCTAAAATAGTTGCACCAGAACGTGATGTTCCGGGAATTAAAGCAAGAACTTGGAAAACACCGATTAGTAACGCTGTTTTGTAAGTAACTTGATTGAATGATGTAATAGAAGGAACAGCATCGGCTTTTTTGTTTTCAATAATAATGAATAAAACACCATAAATAATTAACATTAAGGCAACAACTGGGAAATTATATAATTTCGCATTTAACCAGTCATCAGCAACTAACCCAATCACAGCAGCTGGAAGTACAGCTACAATGACTTTACTCCATAGAGACCACGTATCTCTTTTTTCTAATTGCGATTTTTTTGGAGAAAAAGGATTTAATTTATGGAAATACAACACACAAACTGCTAGGATAGCGCCCAGTTGGATAACAACGAAGAACATTTCCATGAAAGCAGCATTTTCTTTTAGTTGTAAAAATTCGTCAACTAAAATCATATGTCCCGTTGAACTAATAGGAAGCCATTCTGTAATTCCTTCGACAACTCCCAAAATAATAACTTTTAACATAACAATAATATTCATACAAATAGATTCCTTCCAAAATTTTATTTAACTGCTCTAGTATACCTAATATGAAAATTAAAAACCATAAAATTAAATAAACCTTATGCTTTTAGGCATAAGGTTTATTTGTGAATATAAGATTTTAGTTAAGATTAATTTTATAGGGCTTTTTTGTTACCGCGACGTGCAATTGCAGGGAGGATTAAACCTAATGCAACTAAGACAAGTGGTGTGACAATATTAAGTGTTAATTGGAACAAGTAGTTAGAAGGGCTATCTGAGTAGTTTAATTTAGGAACAACTCCTAGGATACAAGCGAATGCAGTGAATAAGAAACACCAAGCACCAACAATGTAACCAACGACAGGATTCTTAACAAACTTGTAACCGGCTTTGAAATTCTTCAATTGTTTGTTTAATAGCATGTAAGCGAAGAATACCCAGAGATAACGCATAGGCATGACAACCGCATTTAGGTTCAATAACCATTTGTATAATGCGTTCATGTTACCAATCCCGATTGCAGGAATGATAATTAAAATACTAACTAAAACACCAGTCATGGCATAACCATTAACGGGAGTTCCTTTTTTATTAAGTTTTGACAAGCTTTTAGGAATGAAGTTTGGATCAGCATCACCTAAAAGAATTTTTAATGGTGCATCAATTGAGAAAGCAAGCGCTGAAATTTGAGCCATCGCATTGGCAATTGCGTATAGAATCATGAATAAATTACCTACGTGATAGAAACTACCAAGACGTAAGAAACCTTCGTAAGGACCATTTGTGATTAAATCATCAGGGATGTTAGTTCCGTTAAATAAGAATCCCATAGCGAACGAACCTAAAATAGCACAGATGGCAACCATTGCGGCCAATGCTAACATTCCTTTTGGAAATTCTTTAGCTGAGTTTTTTGTTTTATTAACATAGGGAGAAATCTTTTCAGCACCACCAACAGCGAAAACTAACATTGAAATCGTTGTGAAGTAGGCGAAGTTAAAGTTAGGTAGATATGATTTAATGGCACCCATATCAGGTGTTTGAATTTTAGCATGCGTCATGAATGGCGCTGAAACTGCCAACAAGATGAATAATAATGACATAACGAACATTGCTGTTCCGGCAACACTACCAATTCGACTTAAAGTAGCAAGTCCCTTTGAGGCAATCCATAAGAAGAAAATGAAAATGACTAAGCCCATAAGTGAAACGGTCATAGCAGAAGTTTCATTAACGAAATTTCCGTTACCTTTGAATAACCAACTAAAGGCAATTAAAATACCTTGTGGTTTTTGTGCTAGGTAAGGAATATGTACGACCCAATAAGTCCAAGCTGCATAGTAGGCAAGTCTCTTGGTTGAAGTTTCTTTCACCCATGAAGACACACCACCGCTGGCATCTTTAAATGTTGAGCCTAATTGACCAACAATTAAAGTATAAGGAACAAAGTAAAAAATCATGATTAAAATCCAAGATGTAATAACAGTGAGTCCTTGGTTAGCAAAGTTGTTAAAGACATTTGCAAGTCCCCAAACGGAAACGAATGCAATTAAAGCAACGTTATACCAACGTAATGTTTTTTCTGATTCTAGCAAAATAATAGCCTCCATATGGATAAAATATTTTATGATACTGGTGCAGTGATAGCTATGGTTAAGTATAAAGAAAAATGAAATAAAGTACAATCAAATTTTGTGATACATACTATAAGAAGTAAATATAATTATGATTAAAATGTCAAAAAAACACATCTAGGTCGCAAATGTTGAATGTTGTCTACCGAATATAGATGATATTATAACGGTAATTGGTTAACGACATAAACTAAAAAGAGAATCCTGGGGGATTATTATGAAACCAAAAAATAGAATTGTGATAGGTAGTTTGTGTGCGATGATGTTGTTCGGGGGAACAGCGTTGAATGAAACTATATCAGCAAGTGAACAAGAAGAAGCAACTAGTTCAAGTATTGCGACTATAAAAGAGCAAACTTTAGAAAATGTATTAAGTGAATCAACAGAATCAAATAAGGCAGATTCTAGTAGCTCAAGTAGTAGTGTATCTGATGAAAAAATAGATTCAGAAGTTGATACGACAAATGCAACAAGTTCAGAATCAGCGTCGTCTACACTATCTAGTGAAAAACTAGATAGTCAAAAAGACGAAAAGAAACAAGTAGAACAGGCTAAAAAACAAAGTAGCACAACACGTACGTTATTTGATGATTATAAAAATGCAGAGATTGTAGGGATGTTTCTGGGTGGAAGTAAAAAAACGATTAGCATTGACGATGTACTTAGCAAAGAATCAACAATAATGCCTGCAGATGCAGCGTTAGCTGACCTATTTTATAGTCAGGATGATGCGGGTAATGGAAATAGCGTTGATGGCTCAGGAACACCAGAAGGATCACCTGGGTACTATCCTGCCGTATCTTTAGATAACTACGTATTCAATGTGCAAGTAACCAAACCAGATAGTACGGCAACAATTTACGCACCTTTTCATCCAACATCGTATGATCCAATAGAAACACTCATGCAAGCACCAGTTACAATTAAAAATTCTGATCTAGCAATTGGGGAAAATAAAGTTGAGCTTACAGCTACAAGAGTAATAGGTGGGGGAACTAGTTTTCCAACTAAGGGAACTATCATTGTAACCATACCAAATCCTAAGATTAAAGTAGATGCAATTGCAGGCGATAAATTAGACAGTACGACTAATACGGATATCCCAGTAGTTGATGTCGCAAGTACTGAGTACCCAGTGAGCTACACGGTGAATAGTGATCATGCAACGACCTTAACAACTCAAATTACAGATTCTTATGGTGATGTAGCACACACCAGTCAATATAAGGAGGAGTACGATAATAGTAAAACGCTAGGTAAAGATCATACTAATACGATTAAGATGACCGACTTGACGGTTAAACAACATACAATAACCGTCACAACAACGGATGATCAAGGTAATGCGACTGTTAAAAAATTCATCCTTAATGTTAAAAAACCAACTAAAACGTTAAAAATTAATAGCATTAATAATTTAAATTATGGAGATAAAATTAAAATACCAAATGAAAAAACCAATTTAACACCATTAATTGGTCTTAATGTGGACCTTTCAGCTGTGGATGCCGGTAACTGGGTGTTGACTGTAAAATCAACAGGATTAACTGATGATCCAGATGCTTTGGTCTTTAAAAGTGATGCCAATGCTACAGAGCAAATCATTAATGATGCTGGCATAACCGTTTTATCAGGTAATGGTGTAAATGATACAGGAAAGGAGTTTAACGATGATGGAACCGGTATTTTGTTAAAGGCAGATCCATCAAAGCTTAGAGCAACTGCCTATAAAGCAGACTTGAATTGGACATTATCAAGTGTCCCAGTAAAATAACGTCAAAAAATGACACCTAACACGTAAATGTTGGTCGTTTTAAATGAAATAATTTTGGTATTATAATTTTATAGAAAAGAATAACTAAATAAGAATTAAGTAATTATGACTGTCAAAAGAAAACACTTAACCATGAAATATTGACCGTTTTTAGGTCAAATATCGACTATAGTGAGTGTATACGAAAAATGGGGGAAACAATGATGAAAAAAACTTTATTAACAACAGTAATGATTAGTGGTGTGGTATTAGGTTTCGGAACAATAAGTAAGGTATCTGCAGCAGATACTGCTACATCAAAAGATACAACGGCAAGTGCCACGTTTACAGCTGGCGGAATAGATCCAACAGATCCTAATAGTGCATCATTGTCAATTACAAATGTCACAAGTAAAGTTGATTTTGGTAAAGAAGCAATTTCTGCAGCGAATACTACATTAAATTCAAATAGTGGTATTAATGTAAGTGTTAGTGATCTTCGTGGAACATTTGTTGGTTGGAGCGTTAAGGTTAGTGGTACACCATTTATGAGTGTTGTAGATACTGTTGCTGATCCTACAGCTAAATCTGTAGAACTAGAAGGTGCTACATTGTCACTCCCTGATGGTACTGCATCGAATAATATTGGTGACGTACCTGAGGTAACAGCAACAGCTACAGGCAACGTCTTAGATGGTGGTGCAACAATTAGTGCACCTGTTGACAAAGGTGCAGGGGAAACTACAACAAGTTATGCACAAAAGGGTATTAACTTAGGGGTTGTTGGTGGTACAGCACATGCTGCTGCATACTCAACAACATTAACTTGGACATTGACTGACGCTCCTGCTTAATTAGGTTAGAGTCGGGTGAAATATTAAAAAAATTTGGGGGAAATATATTATGAAAAAAAGTTTAACAAGTTCATTATTAGCAACAACAATTTTAGGTGCAGGTTTAGCAGTATCAAGTAACGTAAATGCTGCAGATACTGTCTTACCAGATAGTGCAACAACTGACGGTTCAGTAACATTTACACCAGGTACAGATCCAACAGACCCAGTTGACCCAACAGACCCAGTTGACCCAACAGATCCTGGTGATGGTGGTGGCGGTGAAACAGGACATGCTGGTCCTTTAGCAATTGTATATGCAACAAAGGCTGTAACATTTGGGATTCCAAAAGATGATGGAACTGGTTCTGTTAGCACTACTGTACCTGTTTCAGCAAGTAAACAAGACCTTAAAGGTAGTAACTTTATTTCTCTTCAAGTTGCCGATACTCGAGGAACAGATGCTGGTTGGACATTATCAGTTAAAGCAGATCAATTCAAAAGTACAAAGTCTGGCGAATTAGCTGGAGCTGTCTTAGCTTTAGGTAAAGGTGATAATACCTTAATTGGTACCGGTGCTACACCAACACCTGCATCAGCTGCTGCAGTTGCAGCGGTTACTGATGGTGGAACTGTCTTATCAGCTAAAACAGGCGAAGGTGCTGGTTTAAATGCAGATAAGATTCGTGCAGACAACATGACTTTGACAATTCCTGCAGGTTCAGCTAAAGCTGATACTTATGCAACAACGTTAAACTGGAGTCTTTCAGACGTACCAGCTGTTTAAATTAAATAACAAATTCGGGGGAAATAAATTATGAAAAACGTATTAACAAGTGCATTATTATCAGCAACAATCTTAGGTGCAGGCTTAGCAGTATCAGGTAGCGTAAACGCTGCTGATATGACACCTGCAACAACAACAACTGGTGTTCAATTTAAAGCTGGCGATGAAGGACAAGTTATCCCTCCAGTTGACCCAACAGATCCAACAAAACCAACAGAACCTGGGGATAACGGTAATACTGGTAACAGTGGTAATCTTGCTATTATCTATGCTACTAAAGCAATTAGTTTTGGTACTGAAAATGAAATTACGGCAAATACGGTTAACTTAACGTCTGATACAGATGTTGCAGTTGAAGTTGGTGATGTTCGTGGAACAAATGCTGGTTGGACTTTATCAGTAAGTTCTAAGCAATTAGCTAACGCTGATGAATCAGAAAAACTTGGCGGCGCTGCAATTAGTTTAGGCGCAGGTGCTGTTTCAGTTGGTAATGGTTCTACAGCTAACCATGCAGTGTCATCAGCAATTGCTGATACAACAACTTCTGGGGTTGTTCTTGGTGCTACAGCAGACGCTGGTGCAGGTATTAACGTTGATAACATTAAAAAAGAAAATGTTAAATTAACAATTCCAGCTGGCGTTGCTAAAGCAGATATCGCGTATGCTTCAACGTTAACATGGACTTTATCAGATACACCAGCTGTTTAATTATTTACAATAAAAAAGATAGAATTATGGGGGATTAGATTATGAAAAAAGGTTTAACAAGTGCATTATTAGCAGCAACAATTTTAGGTGCAGGTTTAGCAGTTTCAAGTCATGTAAATGCAGCAACACTTGCTCAAGGTGCATCAACTGATGCTAGTGTTTCGTTTAAGGCTGGCGATGAAGGACAAGTAATCCCTCCAGTTAACCCAACAAACCCAACAGACCCAACAGATCCTGGTGATGGTGGTGGAACTGGTAATAGTGGTAACCTTGCTATTGTCTACGCTACAAAAACAGTAGACTTTGGTTCAGATATTGAAATTCCTACAAAAGCATTGACTGTTAAATCAGCAAAAGATCTTGCTATTGAAGTTGGGGATGTTCGTGGAACAAATGCTGGTTGGGCACTTTCTGTTCAAGCTGACCAATTTAAGAGTGGTAGTGATGAATTAACTGGTGCTGTTCTTTCAACAGGCAAAGGTAAAGTAGTTGTTGCTGAAGCAACAACTGGAACAACTACAGCTGTTTCAAATGCTGTTACAGATTTAACAACAGCTGGCGTTGCTTTAAATGCTGTTAAAGATACTGGTAGTGGTGTTACTGTTGATACACTTGCAGCTGGAGACATTTCATTAACTGTCCCTGCTGGTGTTGCTAAAGCAGAAGCTTACTCAACAAAAATGAACTGGACACTTTCTGACGTACCTGCTTAAATAAGTTGTTTAAAAAGCATTATATGGTGGCAATCACTATATAATGCTTTTTAACAAGAATCTTTAAAGTATTCCTTGGGGGAGGTTAGTCTCATGAAGAAAAAGATTATGATTATAGCAATGTTACTTTTGGGAGTTGTCATGCTGAATACTAATCAAATGGTTAGTGCGGCAACAACCGAAGCCGGTTCTACGAATGTGACTATCGGTTTTAAAGAGAATACCAAAGTGACACAACCAACTAGTGTACCTGAAAGAAAAACGACTGTTAATCCTGAAAAAGACATAAAAGGCTCAGTATCATCTGTAGGTGGTATTTTACCACAGACAAATGAAGAAAAATCTGTGATGGTTGTCTTAGTAGGATTCGTTCTAATATTAGGAGCACTACTATTATTCTTTATTAAAAAGGATAAAAAAGAAAATAAAGGTTAAAGAAAAGATAAATCAGAATAATCTGATTTATCTTTTTTATTATCTTCTAACTAAAAAAGGTCTTAAGTATTTGTGAATAAATATGTTAAAATTTATAAATAGCGTTTTAAGTAAACATTTAGGAGTGAATTATTTTGGATAATCAAGTTGTTGAAGGACAAACCATTTCATTTGATGATATTAGATATGGATTAACTTACCATAATTGTACGATTGAGGCTTCTTTTGAGACAGTACGAGTTGATTCAGTCACTTTTGATCATTGTACCTTTGAACAAACTGACTTTGTGCGTAGCGAATGGTTAGATACTGTAATTGATCATTGTGAGTTTTTGAACGCAGAATTTAATGAAAGTTATTTTTTTAGAACTGAAATTAAAAGCTGTCGGATGATGGGGTGTGACTTTTCTAATCGTACTGTTTTTAAAGAAACGACATTTAGAGATTGTCAGTTAAGCTATTCTAATTTTAGTGTCGCTAATTTCCAAGAAGTTGAATTTAGACGTTGTGATTTAAAAGAAACCAGTTTTCAAGCGGTTGAAATCAAGAAGAAATTAACATTCCCTGAAAGTAATATTGAAGGTTGCGATTTTATTGAGACCAACATGAAGTCTGTGGATTTCTCTGAGAGTGAATTTGAAACAGTTATACTGGATCCTAAGCTGGTTCGTGGATTAACGATTAATGCTTACCAGGCAACAATTTTAGTTGCTTTATTAGGTATTAAATTGAAGTGAGCTTACAATATTGTAAGCTTACTTTTTTATTTAATGATACATTATAGCTGACGAATACTGGTATACCAATTGGCATACAGGATTAAATAACTATTACCTGAAAAGGACCCTAAAACCATCAAATAATGAGCGTTTATAAGAAATTTATGGATAATATTAATTCTATTTAAGCGTATACTATAAGTAATAAAGATAGAGAATGGGGTGCGGGTTATGGGGATTAATCATAAAAAAATAAATTTATTAGTGTTTGTTTTAGCGGCGACTTTCTTAGCTACTTTTTCAAGTGTGTCGGCAGAAACAGATTATAATTATGCAATACAGACCGCGCCAAGTGGGATCACTTTGAATGGTATATTTCAACGCGGAACTGGGGCTGGTGTATCTGAAGTTAGTAAAACAGTTAATTTAACGTCTGGAAATGTCATAACAACGGATGCAAATGCTGCTACAAAATCGGTCGTAACAATTACTGATAATAAAGATCAAAAGGCAGCTGTTTGGTCAACTGATGGTAATACATTCGATTTGAACAAAGATTCAACAGCGTCAATGTGGGTATATCTTGGTAATGGAGGCGCTGCAGCCGGAGATGGTATGGCATTAGTATTACAAAATGATGCTAAAGGAAATGCAGCTATTTCAACTGGTAGTGGTGAAACATTAGGTGTTTGGGCTAATGATATACTACCTGAGGGTATTTTTGGAACAACATCAGGTTATAGTGATGTTTCGAAACTAGTTAAAACAGGGATACAAAACAGTTGGGCGTTAGAGTTCGATACCTTTAATAATGGGGGTCAAACTTCCGGGAATAGCTTTGATTATACTGCTGTCACAGGTAATCACATAGCTAGTGGTTATCCTGCAGATACTAATAGTTATACACGGGATAGTAAAGACTCGGGTTTTTTTCCAATACACACCGCCTATTTTTACTATCAAAATCACCTTGGGTTAATTGATTACGGAGCAAATCTATCTAACGCGTTATGGCATCATTTGACGTTGAAATATTCTGCTGGAACGAGTACAACAGGCTCTATGACTTACACAATTGATGATAAAAATCCAAAAACAAATGTTATGACAACAGGTAAGAGCGCGACTGTGTCAATTGATAAGGCTAAATTCAATTCGAATGGCGCAGTTCGTTGGGGATTTACTGGATCAACGGGTGGTAGTTATGAAACTAACTTGATAATGTTTGAAAAAGTTCCAGGTTTAGTTGATGCAACTGCAACTCAGACAGTAACAGATACAACTCAAAAAAATAAAGATGTTACTAATGATGGTCTAGTACACTCTGGAGATTCATTAGATTTTGTAACAAATTTAAAATATTTAGGTGGTAAACAAGATTGGAAAACAATTAGTGCTGGCTTGAAGGTTCCCAATAATGTGACGTTAAAAACGGGAACAATTACTTATTCAGGGGCAGCAACGGACTCAGAAACCATTGATTTAACAAAGATGTCAAATGGGGCAATTGTTAAGGTCCTTAAGAATGATTTATCAACAGCTAAGTATTCAAGTGCAAAAGTAACACTTACAGGAACTGCTGACAAAGTTGCAGCCGATACAGTTGTTAATAGTCCAGTAAGTGAATTTTCTGGATCTAATGCGGTTATCCAATCAAATGCAGCCAAATTCACAATTGGAGGCACACGAACATTAACGATATCAGGAATTAATGACATCAAGGTTAATCAAAATGAAGCAGCAACTATTGCCGGAACAGTAGTTTCAAGTCTTGGGGGAACTTTCCCAGCAGGAACGACAACTGCAGCAATTAAAGTCAATGGTAGTTACTCAGTATCAGCTAACGTCGGAACAGACGGTAAATTTAGTGTTAGCGTTCCAAGTAGTCAATTAAAGGTTGGTAAAAACCCATATACTGTGATGGCAACTGATCAATATGGGAACCAAACAACGTCATATACGGCTGATATTATTGTGAACTCTAATAAACCAACGTTTACTTTAGATGATAGTGGTACAACAGTGAATGCGCCTTATTCTTTGAGTTACCATGAGTCTGATGATAGTGCAACCATTAAAACGTACTATCAAGAAGGGTCAAATGCACCTGTTTTAATGGAAACATATGATAACGTAAAAGCTGGTCAGGACCATTCTGGAACTTACAAATTACCAGATAACTTAGCAATTGGTAGTCATGTTTTAACTGTTTATGCTGTCGATACAGACGGTAATAAATCTGACGTGAAAACTATTACTGTCGTTGTTTCAGGTAAAATGGGACTAACAACTAACGGTAGTTTAAATTTTGGGACAACTAAAATTCCAGGAAAAACGACAATATTACCTCGTCAAACTGATTTTTCTGTAGCATTAGAAACATCATTACCTGGGACTTGGCAGTTGTCAGTTTCAGCAAGTGATCTTACTTCAGATAGTAATACAATTAAAGATGCGATTGTGTATCGAGCAACAGCCGGAGATAAGGCTCAAGTTTTAGGTTCGGCAAGTCTTGAAATTTTGTCAGGAACATCAACGACAAAAACGACAACCGTACCATGGGACAAAGATGCGGGTGTTTTGGTTAAAGCAGATCCAAGTGAAATCCATCGCGGTTCATATACAGCCCAGGTAAAATGGGTATTAAGTAACACACCACCTGCATAAAAAATAAAGGAGAGACACTAAACTTTTTAGTGTCTCTCCTTTATTTTTAAATTTCTTTCGTTAAAGCAATGATTTTATTCACGGTATCATCTAAAAATTGAATTGTTTGATTGAGAGGTTCATCCGTAGTGATATCAACGCCTGCAACTTTAGCTGCTTCAATTGGGGCTAATTCGCCACCTAATTTTAAGAAGGCAAGCCAAGCTTCTGTCGTATTTTCTGGATCTTTCAATAAGTTCAAGTGTGCTTGTGTTGAAATGGCAAGACCTGCTGAATATGTGTATGAATAGAGGCCCATGTAATAGTGTGATTGGCGCATCCAAGTTAGTTCAGCACCGTCATTTATTTCAACATCTGGTCCCCAGAATGCTTCAAGGACATGACGTTTAATTTCACTTAATTGATCACCATCAAATCCTTGTCCAGCGTCAATGAGTTGATAAACTTCACGTTGGTAAGCTGCTTCAAGTAAATGGGTCACAAAGTTATGGAAATAAGTATTCGTTAACATTTTTGAATAAGCAAAACGTTTTAAGCGAGGTTCACTTGATTGATTTTCAATTGAACTTGTTAGTAATAGTTCATTGAATGTAGAAGGCGCTTCAACCAAATAAGTAGAAGGTTCACTACCCAAAATTGATTGGTTATCCTGTGTTAAAATGGCTTGCCCTGCATGACCGAGCTCATGAATTAAAGTATAGACATCGGCTAATTCGTTCGTCCATGACATTAAAATATAAGGATGTTTGCCATAAGGAGTTGTTTCAAAGCCACCCGTTTCCTTACCAATATTTTGTGGAAAATCAACCCAACGTTCTGGGAATGAACGAGCAACCATGGCTTGATAGTCAGATCCAAGTGGCGCAACTGCATCGTTGACATATTTCTTAGCTTCTTCAATTGAAACTTCTGGTGCGAAATCAGGATCTAAATCGATTTGTAAATCAGCAAAGGTCATTTTATCTAAACCGCGAACTTCTTTGACATGTGCAGCGTATTTTTGCATAACAGGTGCTAATTTAGTCATGATTGTATCAATTTGACGATTGAATAATGAACGGTCAACTTCTTGTTCTGCTAATAAGTAATCAAAAACTGAATGATAGCCACGTAAAGTAGCAATTCTTTTCTCCATAGATACTTGATTATAATAGTTAGCCGCAATTGTATGCTTATAATGATTTAATGTTGTTGAGAAGCTTTTAAATGCTGCATGACGAATAGCTGCGTCTGGATTGTATTGGTACGTATTTTCATATAAAACAAATGACATTGGATATGTCACACCATTTACTTCAAAATCAGAAAAGTCCATATCAGCTGCTCGAGTTTGACCGTAAACTGATTCTGGTGCAGAAAAATTAGGTTGGAAGGTCGCAAGGACTTGTTCAACCTCAGGACTTAACTGGAATTCTTTTTGTTTCTTTAATTGACGAATATAAGCTTTTAATTTTGGATTTGTTGCAACAACGTCGTCCAATAATTTAACTGGATTTTCTAGTAATTCAATATCAAAGAAAACCAGTTTTGTCGTAATTTCGGCAGAAAGTGCTTCAAAATCGCGCATTAACTGATTGGCTGTTGCATCAGTAATATCAACTGCTTGCTGTAAAAATGCATAATGTTCAATATGTGATAAGCGAGTGTAAATATCTTCCAAGTCATTGAAGGCGGTACTAATTGGAGCTAGTTCTCCTAAATGGCTATGGTAAGTAGAAACAAAGGTTTGAACGAGGTCACGAACTAAATCGATATCCGTCTGGAATGCAAGATCATTTGGATAAATGGCTGTTAAATCCCATGTTAGTGCTTCAGGTACTTCATTTCTATTAACTAGTTGGTGAGTTTTTGTCATAATCGTAACCTCCTAATGTTTGTATGGTTAGTATTGTATCATTATATAGAATTAAATGAGTAAAAAAGGATTATAATATAATTTTTTGATAATCTTCGATTAGTACAAGTCAAATTAGTGGTTTAATGCATGGTTATTTGAGATTATGAATTAAATAAAAGGAGGTAGAATAAATGAAAAAAATAATTGTATTAATTATCGCTATTCTATTAGTTGGCGGCGGGTACTTATACTATAGGACTAATTACTCAACTCAGGATTACTACACACAGATAACAGAAACAGGTAAAAAAGTGGTTAAAAAGGATCAAAATGGAAAAACGTATGCCGATTATAGCTATAATCAAATGGCTTATAATACTAAAAATGAAGCTAAGAAATTAACGTTTAATGGGAATAAAGAAAGACCGTTACGTCAAGGCGCCTATTTAAAATTAGCCTATAATGAAAAAAAAGGTGTTATTTCATGGGAAGAAGTTTCAAAAAAAGATCTACCTGTAAAATTAAAATAGAACCCAAAAAAAAAGACTGTAATGAAGAGGATAGTTATCTTCATTACAGTCTTTTGTTATTTAAAAATAACTATCTCTTAGGAATAGCTATTTTATTCGTGAGGGCATTATTTTGAGTATTTCTCGATTAAATCATCTAAGACAAGTAAGTCTTCTGCTTCGTAACGTTTACGGTAAGCAGCGATTTCTTCAGCTGAGAAATGTTTTGGATCGACAGCTAAATCTTCAACAGGGATGGCACGGTCGTCAGTGATTTTAACATCAATAACAACAGGACCTTCTGCTTTTATAGCTGTTTCAAATGCGGCAACTAATTCGTCATGTGTAGAAACTGAGATACCAAGCGTACCCATAGCGCTTCCGACTTGTGCCCAATCTGCGTCATTGAAATCAATACCATAGAATGGTTGACCTTCATCTTCTTGTTCATCTTGAATGAAACCAAAATGTTGGTTAGAGAAGACAATATTAATGACATGTTGTTTGTATTTTACTTGTGTTAATAAATCTTGAACAATCATAGCAAATGCGCCATCACCGACAAGGTTAAAGACTTGACGGTCAGGGAAGGCTGATTTAGCAGCAATTGCTGCACCCATACCATAACCCATTGTTGCAAATAAGGCAGATGTTGTGAATTTTTGTTTAGGATTCATATCTAAGTAACGTAAGCTATTCATTGTAACATTACCAACATCAACTGCGAAAATGTCATCGCCTGTGGCATGTTTGTTGATTTCTTTAAAGACAGAAGCAGGTTGAAGTGGTGTTGTTGTCTTGTCCTCAAATTTCTTGAGGTAAGTACGCCAGTTAGCCATATCTTCAATAGTTGCATCGAAGAATGGACGACTTTCAACAGGAGCACCAGCTAATTCAACAAAGCGAGCTAATGTTTTCTTAGCATCACTGAGTAAAGCGACATCAACTGCATGACGTTTACCAATTTTTGATGCATCAATATCGATTTGGATAAATTTCATATCGGGTTTTAAGACTTTTTTAGTTTGTGAGAAAGGTAAATCAGCTCCTACAAAGACAACTAAGTCAGCGGCAGCAATTGCTTCATCAGCAGGTTTTGTTGCAACTCGGTAAGTTGACCCTAAGTTAGCACGATAACTATCAGGAACAGTTCCTTTATTGATAGCTGTAATAATTACAGGCATTTTAAAATGTTCAGAGAAAGCAATTACTTCATCAGTAGCACCTTTTGTACCAATACCAGCGAATAAAACAGGTTGTTTAGCTTCTTTAATAAGTGCTAAAGCCTCTTTAATTTTTGAATCATTTGGTTCAGGTAAAATAGGTGTTGTGTAATTGTGACCTGAAGCGTAATAACTGTCAGCGTCGATATCCATCCAACCAAAGTCATTTGGAATTGTAACAACTGCTACACCTTTGTATTGGTAAGCTGTTCTGATAGCTTGATCAATTACACGAGGTAAGCTTTCTGGAGTCATAACTGTTCTATTATAGACAGAAACGTCAGCAAACATTGGATTTTCGTTCATTTCTTGGAATGAATCCATGTTCATTGCAGATGAAGCAACCTGACCGATTAAAGCAAGAACAGGAACATGGTCTTGTTGTGCGTCATATAAACCATTGAATAAATGTGTTGCCCCAGGACCTGCTGAACCAAAGACAACCCCAACTTTACCAGTTAGTTTTGCTTCAGCGGCAGCAGCAAGTGCCCCAACTTCTTCATGACGTACTTGAACGTAATTAATGTTTTCTTTTTCTGATTCAAGAGCACGCATTGTTGTATTGAATGATCCACCGGGTAACCCATAGACATTTTCAACTTTCCAATCCTGTAATACCTTTAACATTGCAATTGATGCTTTAATTTTTTCTGACATAATATAAATCCCCACTTTCATTTAAATAACAAAGTATCTTGTACCATCTATTATTACACTTTATGGTACCGTTTACAAATGAAATGTATGAATAAAATAAATTTTTTTTACGGACCTATTTTCTATATGAAATTTAATCAATATAAATAAAAAAGCATCATCAGAAGTTGCCTTCTTGATGATGCGAGTAGTGTATAGGTCATTATTTTCGAGTTGTGTTAATTGTTGAATTTGTTAATAAAGTATTGCCCGTTTCTGCTTTAACTAAATCTAAGGCAGATCTAAGTTTATCGGTAATACGTTGCTTCTCTGGTGTATCAGCGACTTCAAAAGCTTCACCGTTAATCATGGTTCCAGTTCCTTGTAGGTGATCAGATTTTGAATGGTGCGTGGCAACACGATAGCTAGTTCCTAGAGTCACTAAATCATCAAATGATAAATCTGTTTTCAATTGAGAAGACATCGTGTCTAAGAATTTTTGATTTAATAAGTTTTGTAAGTTTGTACTCTGTAAGGCAACAGACATGATAATCTGGCGTTGACGTTTTTGACGGCCATAATCACCAAGTGGATCCTCATGACGCATTCGGGCATAAGATAATGCATCTGCACCATTAACATGAGTTTTAACACCTTTTTTAAAGTGTGCACCTTGATAGGTGAACGATAGTGGTGGTGTGACATCAACGCCACCAACCGCATTAACTAATGTTTCGAGTCCGCCCATATTAATGGTTGCATAGAAATCAATAGGGACGTTCAAATATTTCTCGACTGTTTTAACAGCAGAAGCAGGACCACCATAAGCATAGGCAGAATTTAATTTACTTGGGAATTCTGATTCATAACCAGAAACCGCAACTTCTGCATCTCGGGGTAAACTGACTAACGTCATTGATTCCGTTTTAGGATTTAAAGTTGCGACAATTAAGGTATCTGTTCGACCGCCAACTTTTGCACGGCCTAACGCACCATCATCGGTTCCTAAAAGGAGAATTGAAATTGGATAGCCTGATTTTAAGACTGAAGAAACGTTTCTAGCTTTAGCGACTTTTGTCGGCGTATAAATTGAATCAGCTGCTTTTTTTGCGTTTGCGTAAGCTCTGTATGCATAAATACCGCCACCGACCAAAAGTAAGAGCAATAAAAGAAGAATTAAACGACGACGTTTTTTATTTGGTTTTTTCTTACCATTTTTTGGCAACGATGAGTGACGATTTTTACTTGGATTAGAAGTGGAATCTGCAATTGATTCCTGCTGATATAGTTCTCTACGAGTAGGCATAAATATAAAATTCCCTCCAATTAGTAATGACTAAATTATTTCTTATCAGTTCATTGTTCTTCAATTGCGTCTACCTGAGTCGTCGTATGTTTAACATTAAACCAATCAATGTAGTTACGTTTAAACTCAATAATCTTAAATTCAAAAGCATCAAACTTGATGACATCATTTAATTTAACTTTATGATTTTCGAGAATGAAACCTGCTAATGTAACACTTTCAGATGCTTTCATCGCTTTATTTTTAAATTTAAAGAAGCGTTCGAAATCATATAAAGTCGTTTTACCACTAATATTATATGAACCATCATCATTTTTGATAATGTATTCACTTGAAACGTCATCAATTTCATCTTTAACCGTTCCAAATAATTCTTCATAAATATCTTTATCCGTTACAATACCACTTGTACCACCATATTCATCAAGGACAACAACGATAGGTGTTTGTTTACTAATCATTTGGCTTAATAATGTTCTAATAGGTGTTGTTTCTGGTACTGTAATAATTGTTCTAAGTAGTTTACTAATTAAGACAGTATCATCAATCTCAGCTTGTCTAACTAAATCGTAGATATAGACGTAACCAAGAATTTTATCTTTATCATTGTTAGCAACTACTGGAAAACGGCTATAACCCTGATGTAAATAATCTTTAACGACATCGTGCACAGTATCTGTAATATCTACGACATAAAGACTTGTTCGATCGACCATAATATCTTTAGCAATTTTGTCATTTAAATCAAAGGCACGTTGCATATAGACATAATCATCTCTATCTAATTCACCACCTGAAACGGCATTTTGAGATAAAGATAAAATTTCTTTTTGAGTAAAAACTTCACTATTTTCATCAGTTGGCGTAATACCAATCATTTTAGCAACACGTGTTGCTGAGTTATTTAATAACCAAACTAATGGGTAAAAGGCAAGATGAAAGTAGCGTAATGGTGTTATAACAACCATTAAAACTTGAACGGGCATATCGATACTTAAGTTTTTAGGCACAATTTCTGTGTAAACCACTTCAACGTAAGTAAGGATTAAAACCCCGATAATTGCGCCAATGATATTTAACCCTGATTCAGAAGCAAAATGGAATAGTTTAAGCACATCTACAAGTAAAAATTCAATGGTTTTTTCACCAACCCAACCCAGAATAATACCAGCAACACTGACACCAACCTGTGTTGTTGAAAGGTATTCATTCAAATGGTTAAGCATTTTTAATGCTCTTTCTTGTTTTTTTCGATTTCCAATACCTGCTTCGATATCAGCTTCGATGGCACTTGGACGTGCTTGGACAAGTGCAAATTCTGCGGCAACGAAGAATGCTGCTGCAAATAATGTCACAAAGATAACAATCAAATTGATGATAACTGTACCGCTAGACAATTTTTGTGTCCCCCATAATTAAGTTATATTTTTAAGTTCGTATCTGTCTATTTTACCATTAAACATAAGGATTGTCGTTTAGTCTGAAGGAACAATTCAGATAATCTTAAACTTTTTACTTAGAGCATAGTAATTTAAGTGTAAATTCATTATAATAGAACTATAAAGAAAAAATACAGATTAATAACGGAGGCTATCATGTCGGGTCAATTCGCAAAAGGTCAATTAAAATTATTTGCACTTAATTCTAACGTTGAATTAGCGGAGAAGGTGGCTAAGGTTTTAAATACTAGTCTTTCTACAGCATCCGTGAAACATTTCAGTGATGGCGAAATTCAAATCAACATTGATGAAAGTATTCGTGGCGCAGATGTTTATGTTATCCAATCAATCTCAAATCCAGTAAATGAAAATTTACTGGAACTTTTGATTATGGTTGATGCGTTACGTCGTGCAAGTGCGGGTACAATTAACGTTGTAATGCCTTATTATGGTTATGCACGTTCAGATCGTAAAGCACGTTCACGTGAACCTATTACAGCTAAGTTAGTTGCAAACTTTATTCAATTAGCCGGTGTTTCTCGTGTAATTACACTTGATTTACATGCCGCTCAATTACAAGGATTCTTTAACATTCCAGTTGATCATTTAGTTTCTTTAGAAATCCAAGCTAAATACTTCATTGAAAATGGGATTACAGATGATGTTGTTGTGATTTCACCTGATCATAATAGTGTTAAAGGTGCTCGTAATATGGCTGAAAAGCTCAAAGCACAAATTGCTATTGTTGATAAACGTGGATCTGATTTTGCTGATAATATTGCAGCAACATCAATTATTGGCGATGTAAAAGGGCGTCGTTGTATCATTATTGATGATATGATTGATACAGGGACAATGATGACTGATGCAGCGCGTGCACTTAAAGCTGCTGGTGCAACAGATATTTATGCTTGTGCAACACATGCTGTGATGTCAAAAGGTGCGATTGAAGCTTTATCTGATGACAATATTAAACAAGTGATTGTAACAGATAGTATCGTTGTTCCAGAAGCTGACAAGCTCGATAAACTTGTGCGCTTATCAGTTGCCGACTTGTTTGGCCAAGCAATTGATTTAATTCATAAGAATCGCTCAGTTGATAAACTATTTACAGAAAAAGATTAAATTAAAATGAACCGCTGGTTAAATCACCTTTGTGATTTGTCCAGCGGTTTTTATGTGTTCTTAAAAAAATATAACAGCTAAATATGGTATATTATTAGGTAATGATAACGAGTTAGCGGTATGAAAAGGGGAGTTAAAATGAGTTTAAAATTTGTCCTAGGAAAAGCTAGTAAAGACCATCAAGCAAGCCTTGTTGCACAATTAAAAGCAGCGCAAACGACTGATTCAACGGCATCTTTTTTTTATCTTGTTCCCAATCATATTAAGTTCGAAGCAGAAGTTAGTATCCTTGAAGCATTAGGTAAAGACAAACTTGTCGAACAAAATATTTTTGCACAATCGAACGTCCAAGTCTTTTCGTTTACTCGATTAGCTTGGTTCTTTTTGAAGAATACACCCTATTATCAGATTCCTCGTTTATCTCAGTCTGGATTAAATATGTTAGTTTATCAATTAATTTCGGAACATGAAGATGAATTAACAATATTTCGTGGTGAAAGGACCCAAACTGGGTTTATTTCACAACTAGTCAGCCAACTGAAAGAATTAAAAGTTGGTTGTGTGACAGTTGATGATTTAACTCGGATTGCTGAATCTTTCCCAACGACTGGGGACTTAGGTGCTAAATTAGATGATTTACAAATTATCTATCGCGCATTTGATGCTGCGATGGCTGACCGATATATTGAAAATAATGATTTATTAGCAGAGTTGAGTCGTTATTTAACAGATGACGTTTTGAAGACGAGTTATTTTTATATTGACCATTTTTCTCAATTTACAGCACAAGAGCAGGAGCTCGTGAACGCACTGATTAAGGGTGCGAAACAGATTACAATTGGCTTAGTCTTAGATAAAGGCAATGCACATGAAGTTGCTGAAAAATCTGACTTATTTTATAAATCAAGCCGGATGTATGTTAATTTGATTGAAAAAGCACATCAAGCTCAGATTCCAGTGCTAACGGATAGTTATGCTGAAACCAAAGTTAACCAGAATCCCGACTTATCTCGTCTGGAAGATTTTTGGATTGACTCTAGACGGTTAGTTAAAACAAAATCAGAAAGGTTAGAAAATTCAGATTCTATTCAACTTTTTGAAGCCGATAGTCGGTATATTGAAATTCGACAAGTGGCGACAAAAATTCGCCAGTTAGTTGCAACTAAGGAGTATCGTTATCGAGATTTTATGATTTTAACGCGGCATTTAGATAGCTACGAAACGGTTATTCCACCGGTTTTTAAAGAATTTAAAATACCTTATTTTAACGATTTACAACACGCAATGGCTGACCATCCCTTAGTCGAGTTACTGGCAGCGTTATTTGAGGTGAAAGAAAAGCATTATCAATATGGCGCAATGATGCGCTTATTAAAAACTGAATTATTAATACCACAAATAGAAAATCATGCTATGCCAATTGAACAGTACCGTAGTGCTGTTGATTTAACAGAAAATATGGTTTTAAAATACGGTTTTTCTGGTTCTCAGTGGCTACGTGAAGATGATTGGACGTTCTACCGGTTTGATTTTACGGATGCAGATGAGCAACAGACGGATAAGGACCAAAGTATCACAGTACAAATTAATCAAATTAGACATTTTGTTAAAGACGTTTTACCAGGATTCTTCAATCAACTAGATCAGGCGACAACCGGTGAAGAGGGGGCAAAGCTAATTTATCAGTTTCTTGTTGAACAAGGTGTGACACAACGCTTGTTAAGTTGGCGAGACCGCTATTTAGCTGCTGGAAACATCTCACAATCAGAAGAACCAGAACAAACTTGGCAAACATTTGTTGGGATGTTAGATGAATATGTTGAAACATTGGGAACTAAAATGTTCAATACCGCTGACTTCATGGCCTTGATTCAAGCGGGATTTGAAGGGGCAAGTTACTCACAAGTGCCATCAACATTAGATCAGGTCGTTATTTCTGAATCAGGGATGGTTCAAATGAACAACCGAAAGATTACCTTTATGATTGGATCAACTGATATGGTGATGCCAGAACAAGTTAGTCAGACACAATTATTAACAGATGATGATCGGGCGAAAATGGCTAATCTATTAACTGATGATCAATACTTAGCCGATTCGGCTATTAGTCAAATGGCCGCTGAACCCTTTTTGAATTATCTCGGATTTTTAGGACCACGCGAACAATTGATTTTTTCATATCCAAGTGGCAACGATGGCGAAAAGAATTTAAATCCATCGCCTTATTTAATGATGATTAAAGAACACTTCAATTTATCAGTTCAACATTTAGCTGCTAATCCTGAATTAACAGAACAATCAGTCCTTGATTTTATCGGAACAAAACGTAGTACATTATCATCATTGGTTGTAGCTAGTCGACTTGCCAAAACAACTGCAGTATCCATGCCTAGTGCTTGGTTGTATGTGTTACGTCAACTGTCGGCTGACCCAGAAATGGGACCATTAACGAAACAATTATTAGGAAGCTTAGCGTATAAAAATATACCGGTTAAGTTGACGCCGGAAATTATAACTGATTTATATGGAACACAAATGAATACTTCAATTTCAAAACTAGAAACTTTCTATCGTAATCCATTTGAATATTTTTTACAATATGGGTTGAAATTGAAAGAACGAGACATTTTCGAGCTGTCTCCTGCAAGTACTGGTGAGTTTTTCCATATGGGGTTGGATGAGTTGATGAAAGTTGTGACTGAATCAAACCAAGTCTATGCCAATGTACCCAAAGAACAACTAGATGAATATTTGAATGTAATTTTAAAAGATATGCGCGAGTTACCTCAGTTCCAAATTCTTGGTAGTTCAAGTCGAATGGGCTATATTGCTAAACAATTAAGTCTTCTATTAAAACAAGTGACGCATGCCATGTGGCAACAAGGGCAACAAACAAAGATGAAGCCACTGAAAACAGAAGTTTTATTTGGTCATGTCGGTGCTGAGTCAGGTTTGAAAGCCCTAGCTTATAAGTTACCTGGCGGCCATTCAGTTAAAGTCCGCGGTAAAATTGATCGAATTGATTATATGAAGGTTGATTCAAAACAATATCTTGGAATCGTCGATTACAAATCAGGGATTCGAAAGTTTGATTTTAGTGATGCTTTCTATGGATTATCAATGCAAATGTTAACTTACTTGCAAGCATTGATTGAGAATGCAGAGGTAATTGCACCAAATACTGGACTGAAAACTTCGGCAGCTGGTGCAGTTTACATGCACTTACAAAATCCTAAGCTGAAAATTGAAGATGTACAGAAAAAAGGATTGGATAATACGTTGTTGAAAGCAAACCAAATGGATGGGCTATTATTGGAAGATGAGCAGTTACTGAGCCATTTAGATACTGATTTTGAAGACGAATCAACAGGGTTTTCATTAATCTATCCATTTAGAAAAACGAAAAAAGGGTTCACATCACCATCAGCTCGTTCAAAAAAATTGATTTCACAATCAGATTTAGATTTCTTGTTGGTACACAATAAACAATTAATTATTGATGCGGCAACAGATATTTTCGAAGGGATAATCGATTTAAGTCCGGCTAGATGGAACGCTAAAAAAACAGCCCTACAATATTCACCATATAAATCAATATTCCAATTTGATGCGATGTTACCCGAAAATAATTACCATGAAATAAGTAAATTAAGCTGGGAAGAAATTGAAAAACGGATTATAGACGGGGAGGCCGACAGTAATGAGTAAGTTTACATTTACACCAAATCAACAACGTGCTATCGATGAAAGTGGGACTAATATTCTTGTATCAGCCTCTGCCGGTTCCGGTAAAACACGAGTTTTAGTTGAACGCGTCATTCAAAAAATATTAACGGGAACAGCTATTGATGACTTATTAGTTGTTACGTTTACAGACGCTGCAGCTAAAGAAATGCGTCAACGGATTCAGGTGGCACTTCAAAAGGCAATCAATGAAGCAGACAATCATGAACAAAAACAACATTTAATGGATCAATTAATGCGCTTGCCAGTTGCAAATATTAGTACATTTGATGCATTTTGTCTCCAATTAATTAAACGCTACTATTATGTGATTGATTTGGATCCCGTTTTTAGAATGTTAACAGATATGACTGAGGCGGCTTTATTAAGAGAGAGTGTCTGGGAAGACGTCCGGGAAATGTTGTATGCCAAAGACGATGTCGACTTTGAGAGATTAACACAAAATTTTTCAAATGATCGAAATGATGATGGTTTATCTGAGTTGGTTTTTAGCCTATTTACATTTGCGAGTTCGAAACCAGATCCTACCGGTTGGTTGGCTAGTTTGGCAGCAACTTATGATGTTGGCGATAATTTAATCAGTAGTTCGTTTTACCAAAAGAGTATTAAGCCATTAGTTCAAGCAAATTTAACGCAAATCCAGGCCGATTTAAAAACGGCTCTAGAACTATCAATTCAATTTGGGTTAGAGAAACATCAAGCAGTGACTGAAGAAGAAAGTCAGATGTTGTTAGCTGTTGTCCAATCTGTTGAAAACGATGGTTCTTGGAATCAAATTCGCGATAATATTCGTGGGTACGAATTGAAACGTGCGCCTAGTGTGCCAGCTAAAAATTTAGAAGATGACCAAGCTGTTGCTAAGGATCAAATTAAAGAATTAAAAGCTGGAATAAAAAAACGTTTAGCTAACTTATCAGAACAATTTTTTGTTTTAAATGAAACAGAAACACTGCATATCATGACAGAATCTAAGAAATTAGTTGAAAAATTAGTCAGTGTGATTGGCTTATTTAGTGATGCCTTCACCAAAGAGAAACGTCAAAGACATATACTTGATTTTAATGATTTGGAGCATTTAGCACTGGACATTTTAGCGAGTGATTCTGAATCTTCCGAGCAAACACAAGCTGCTCTACAAGGAAAATATGAAGAAGTTCTGGTAGATGAGTATCAGGATACTAATCAACTACAAGAAGCTATTTTGACAAGGGTAACCACGACTAATCCCGGTAATATGTTTATGGTGGGGGATGTAAAGCAGTCAATATATGGTTTTAGGCTGGCTGATCCTAGTTTGTTTTTAAGTAAATACCAAGCTTATAAAGAAACTGACAGTAATGGAAATCGAATTATCTTAGCTGAAAATTTTCGTTCTGTGAAGAATGTAACAGATGTGACTAACTTAATTTTTACCCAGATTATGGATGAAACCGTTGGACAAATGGCTTATGATAATGATGCTAAATTGGTTTTTGGGGCAAACTACTACCCAGATATTGAGCAAAAAGCAGAAGTGCTGATTTACGAATCTGATGAACCTGAATCTGCAGAAAGACCGGATGATGATAGTGAAGCAACGAATGATCAGTTTGAAATTGATGGTAAATCGGAAGGCCAAATTGCTTTAATTGGTCAACGGATTCAAGCGTTAATCGTAGATGAAACAGAGATTTTTGACCGTGATAAATCAGAAAAACGTCCCGTTGAATACCGAGATATTGCATTACTAGTCCCAACTCGTAAAAATAATTTGGTGATTATTGACCAATTTAAAAAAATGGGTATTCCAGTCGTTGTGAATGATGCGGAGAGCTATTTCCAAACAACTGAAATCAGAATTATGATGTCATTATTACGAATTATTGATAATCCCTATCAAGATATTCCATTGGTAAGTGTCCTACGGTCGCCAATTGTTGGATTAGATGAAAATCAACTGGCCTATTTACGGATTGGCAACCGAACAGATGATTACTATCAAGCGGTGTTAACTTTTTATCAAAATTTTGATACGTTTAAAGCAGGTAGCTTCGCAAAAACACTGTATAATAAAATTGAACGTTTCTTAACACAACTTTCGGGCTTTCGTGAAATCGCGCATGAAAATCAAATTGCGACCTTAATTTGGCAGATTTATCAGGATACTGGATTTCTTGATTATGTCGGGGGGATGCCAGCTGGAAGTCAGCGCCAAGCCAATTTACATGCGTTGTATAACCGAGCTCACGCTTACGAAAATAGTAGTTTTAAAGGTTTATTCCAGTTTGTGCGCTTCATTGAAAAAATGCAGGAACGCGATAAGGATTTAGCAGAAGCACCTGTACAAAATGTCGCAAATGCAGTGTCAGTCATGACAATTCATGGTAGTAAGGGACTTGAATTTCCAATGGTCTTCTTGGTTGACGCGACACACCAGTTTAATCAAATGGCGATGCGAAAACCTTATTTAATTGATGATCAGGCTGGATTAGGAATAACCTATTTAAATCCTGAAAATCGGACGATGGAAGATACGCTACAAAAAACAATTGTAAAATCAGCTGCTATTGCAAAATCAGAAGCGGAAGAAATGCGATTACTGTACGTAGCCTTAACGCGTGCGGAACAACGATTATTTATTGTGGGGGCTTACACAAATAAAAAAACGGCAATTAATCATTGGCAAAAGGCATTTCAAAGCCAACAATTAGTTTTAAATGCAACAGCTCGAAGTGGTATTAAAAATTTCATGGATTGGATTGGTATGGCGCTAGTTCGTCATCCTACTTTTGATATGTCACTATTATTGGATCCAGCAACATCATCACTACTATTAAGTGATGATGAAACGCAATTTAGCGTTAAATTTTATCAAAAAACCGACCTGAACCAGATGAGTAAAGTGAGTGAAGAAGTTTCTCAGACGGATTGGTTAGAAACAATCACGGGTGAGATGCCTGAGACGTTTGAGGATATTGATGTTAATCAAATTGATCAAGTCTTAAATTTTCAGTATCCATTCGATAATTTAACTAAAACAACTGCTTACCAAGCTGTATCGGAAGTAAAACGTCTATTCGATGATCCAGCTAATCGCGAAATGAATCAGTTGAGTATTGAAGGACAAGGCAACCGATACGTTACGAGTGAACTTGCTGTACCGAAATTTATGCAGGGAGTTGCAGCACCAATGGGAAGTGATATTGGGAGTGCAACTCATCTCATTTTACAAGAATTAGATTTAACTAGTGAGATAACTTTAGCGATAATCCAAGCTAAAATTGAGCAATTAGTGACGGCAAAAGTAGTCACTAAAGAAGTTGCTACGTTAATTAATGGACAACACATTGCCAATTTCTTTCAAACGGATTTAGGCAAAGAAATTCTAACTATAGGTAACGATGTACAACGTGAAGCGCCATTCTCAATGTTACTACCTGCCAATGAGCTATTTCAAAAGGTTGAGTCAAATAAGGAAAAAGTTTTGATCCATGGAATTATCGATGGTTATTTTGTAAAAGATAATACGTTGGTGGTATTTGATTATAAGACTGATAAAGTTTCTAAAGACAATACAATAGAAGAAATAGAAAAATTGACAGCACGTTATCGTGGCCAATTGAACTTATATGGCGAAGCACTAGAGAATATGACTGGGTTGAAAGTTGCGCATAAATATCTGTATTTGCTGTCTATTAATCAAGTTGTTGAAGTTTAATAATTCGAAGATCTCATTTCAATGAGGTCTTTTTTTAATCAATGAAAAGAATAAGAAAATATTTTAAGCAATTTCAATACCACTTTGTGTTAAAAAAATAAAATAGCATTGTATATAACAAAACTTTTTTTATAAATTGGTATAGATAAGATTTTGTTGAATGAAACAAGCTATGGAAACGTAAAAAAACCCATCATATAGGTTGATAACTAATATCTATACGATTAAATGGTATAATTGTAAGCGAATACAAATTAATATTTTTAATAGTAATTCGTAATCGTTGTGCTATACTTAACAACATAGACGTTATGGAAACGATATTATTTTTAAGTGTTTCGTAACATTTTAAAATTAAATCAGATTACCTAGGAACAAAAGCAAAATGCTTAAGTTGTTTTTGAAATAATTTTTGCGTGTTTTTATATTATAAATGTAAGCGTTTTTCCGGAGTTCTTACAGTAATCTGATAAAAATTTAGGAGGTTTTAAAATGGTTGGAATTGTAATTGCAAGTCACGGTAAATTTTCCGAAGGCATCATGCAATCCGGTTCAATGATTTTTGGTGAACAAGAAAATGTTCAAGCTGTAACTTTCATGCCAAACGAAGGACCAGACGATTTAAAAGCTCATCTTGAAGCAGCAATTGCTACTTTTGATGATCCTGAAGAAGTCTTATTCTTAGTTGATTTATGGGGTGGATCACCATTTAATCAAGCAAACGGTTTGCTTGACGCTCATAAAGATAAATGGGCAATTGTTACAGGTTTAAACTTACCAATGTTAATTGAAGCCTACGCAGCACGCTTGTCAATGGATTCTGCACAAGAAATTGCTGCAAGTATTCTAAGCGAAGCAAAAGGTGGCGTTAAGATTAAGCCAGAAGATTTAGCACCAAAAGAAGCAGCTGTTGTTGCAACAAACAAACCTACTGGTTCAATTCCTGAAGGAACTGTAATCGGTGATGGTAAAATTAAATACGTTTTAACACGTATTGATTCACGTTTATTGCATGGACAAGTTGCTACAGCATGGTCTAAATCAGTTAAGCCTGACCGTATTATCGTTGTTTCTGATAATGTTGCTAAGGATACACTTCGTAAAAACTTAATTGAACAAGCTTCACCACCTGGTATTATTGCACATGTTGTGCCAATTGCTAAGATGATTGAAGTTTCAAAAGACCCTCGTTTTGGTGGAATGAAAGCATTACTTCTTTTTGAAAGTCCACAAGATGTGTTAACAGCAATTGAAGGCGGAATGAAATTTGACGAAGTTAACCTTGGTTCAATGGCTCATTCAGTTGGTAAAGTAGTTGTTAACAACGTATTATCAATGGGACAAGACGATGTTGATACTTTTGAAAAACTAGAAGATAAGGGCGTTAAATTTGATGTCCGTAAAGTACCTAACGATTCAAAAGAGAATATGGCTAACATTCTCAAAAAAGCTAAAGGTGAATTAGCAAAAGCTTAAACAACACAATAAAAGAAAATTAATTTAGGAGGCTTATTATGTCAGCTATATCAATGATTTTAGTAGTAATTATTGCCTTTCTAGCTGGTATGGGTGGAATTTTAGATGAATTCCAATTCCATCAACCACTAGTGGCATGTACATTAATCGGGTTAGTAACCGGTAATTTAACCGCCGGAATTGTTTTAGGTGGTACACTTCAAATGATCGCACTTGGTTGGGCTAATGTCGGGGCAGCTATTGCACCCGATGCTGCACTTGCTTCAGTTGCATCAGCAATTATTTTAGTATTAGGTGGACAAGGGATTAAAGGTGTTGGATCAGCTATCGCTATCGCCGTTCCCCTTGCCGTTGCCGGATTATTCTTAACAATGGTTGTTCGTACACTTGCTGTTCCTATTGTTCATGCAATGGATGCAGCAGCAGAACAAGGTAATATCCGTAAGCTAGAAATATGGCATGTTCTTGCTATTGGTATGCAAGGTATCCGTATTGCTATTCCAGCCGGAGCATTGCTCTTTATTCCAGCTGAAACAGTTAAAGGTTTCCTTGAATCAATGCCCGCATGGTTAACAGATGGTATGGCTATTGGTGGTGGTATGGTTGTTGCCGTTGGTTATGCACTTGTTATTAACATGATGGCTACAAAAGAAGTATGGCCATTCTTTATTCTTGGTTTCGTAGTCGCAGCTATTACTCAATTAACATTGATCGCTATTGGTGCTATCGGTGTTGCTCTTGCTCTTATTTACTTGAACCTTTCAAAAATGGGTGGTTCATCAAATGGTGGCGGTGGCAATAATACCGGTGATCCACTTGGCGAAATTCTAAACGATTATTAAACTGGAAGAAGGAGGAATATATTATGGCAGATAAAATTGAATTAACTAAAAAAGATCGATTGGCTGTAGCATGGCGTTCAACGTTTATTCAAGGTTCATGGAACTACGAACGTATGCAAAATGGTGGTTGGACATTCTCAATGATTCCAGCAATTAAAAAATTATACAAAACTAAAGAAGAACGTACGTCAGCAATGAAACGACACATGGAATTCTTTAACACTCATCCTTATCTTGCTTCACCAATCCTTGGTGTTACATTAGCACTTGAAGAAGAACGTGCTAATGGTGCCCCTATTGATGATGTTGCAATTCAAGGTGTTAAAGTTGGTATGATGGGTCCTTTGGCTGGTGTCGGTGATCCCGTATTCTGGTTTACTGTTCGTCCAATGTTAGGTGCTTTAGGTGCTTCATTGGCTATGGGTGGTAACATTATGGGACCAATCATTTTCTTCGTAGCTTGGAATATCATCCGTATGGGATTCATGTGGTATACACAAGAATTCGGTTATAGAGCTGGTTCTAAGATTTCTGAAGATATGTCAGGTGGCTTATTACAAGATGTTACTAAAGGTGCTTCGGTACTGGGAATGTTCGTTTTAGCCGCATTAGTAGAACGTTGGGTTTCAATCAAATTTACGCCAGTTATTTCAACAGTTAAGTTGGATAAAGGTGCTTATATTGATTTTGATAAACTCCAAGGTGGAAAAGGCATGCAAACAGCTATGCAACAAGCTAGCGACGGTTTAGCTCTTTCACCAAATAAAGTAACAACATTACAAAATAACTTGGATCAATTAATTCCAGGTTTAGCAGCATTATTATTAACATTCTTCTGTATGTGGTTACTTAAGAAAAAAGTTTCACCAATTCTTATCATTCTAGGTTTATTCATAGTTGGTATCGGTGGACACGTACTTGGAATTTTATAAAATTTCAAAAAAACTCAGGAATTTTCCTGGGTTTTTTTATATGGTTCAATGCAATTAATTAAGGTATAATAAGATAACGTCAAAAAACATTGGAGTCGAAATACTATGGTCCAGTCAATTAATACAAAGGTAGACTTAACAATCGATGCAACTGCTTTCACAGGTTTAACTGATTATGGTAAAATCATGATTGGCGATAAAGGGTTTGAATTTTATAATGACCGTGATGCACGCAAGTTTATCCAAATTCCATGGGATGAAGTTGATCAAGTTATCGCGTCTGTGATGTTTAAAGGACGATGGATTCCGAGATATGCAATTAAAACGAAGAAGAATGGGACATTTACTTTTGCGTCTAAAAAACCAAAAATGGTGTTACGTGCAATGCGTAACTATGTTGATCCAGCTCATATGGTTCAATCACTTGGAATGGGCGATGTTTTAAAACGATCAGTTAAATCAATTTTTAATAAAAAAAGTAAAAATAAGTAATCAAAAAAACATTCTCATTGAGAATGTTTTTTTAGTAGATTAAAATATTTAAACGAAATTCTTCAAAACCATTATCAATTTGAAGTTCGTCGTCTTCGAACGTTAATTTCTTATAAGGACCGCCTGTCAAATAAGTGGCAATTTTATAATGTGGTAGGCCTGCCATAATATTATGGACCTGTAATGTATCCTCTTTTGGTAGGTAGCCGAGTTTTCGCATCACAGCTTGATCATCTTCAAAATAAAGTGCAATACGACTATTTTCATTGAATGATACAACATCTTCCTTTAAAGATAATTTATCAAATGACAAATCGACGGGATATTTCCAAACTTCAAGTTCTTCGTAATCAATAAGAAGGAGTAACTGAATGTTAGATTCTAAATCCTCATCGCGCCACCCTTTATTAATATTTTCATTTTTAGTTATTGTTTGTAAGACAACCTTAAAGTTTTGATTATAAAGTGATAAGTCATCAATTTCGGCATCAAGGTACCAAGGATGATTATTTTTAATTTCAAAATAGGGACTAATTGGGTATTTTTTTGAGTCAGACATTTGATTCACCTCTTTCGAACAATTGCTTTAAGTATATCCTATAATGGGTTGAAATGCAGGTCCTTTCGATTTCTAGTAGTCAGTCTTTATCTATGGTAAGATTGTGTCCCATTTAAGATAAGGCAATCATGTTCCTTAACGAAATTAATAAACCCGACTGATAATCGTTCCCAATTAGCTTATACTTAAATGATTGGAAATGGAGTGAATCATTTGATGAATAGTCGTGCATTAAAAGTAGGAATGGCTTTATCAACGAAATTAAATATTTTAAGAGCAGGGGTATTAGGTGCTAATGATGGCATCATCTCAGTTGCAGGCGTTATTCTGGGGATGGCCGGTGCTAGTCAAGGTAAGTACTATCTTGTCTTAGCTGGACTTGCTGGTATGTTTGCGGGAGCGTTCTCAATGGCTGGTGGTGAATACGTCTCAGTTTCTGCACAAAGGGATACACAAAAATCGATTATCCATTCAGCTGCAAAAAAGTTAAAAGAAAATCGTGAATTTGAAATTGAACGATTAATTAATATCTACCAAGCAAAGGGATTCTCGCGGATGGTCGCAACGGATGTGGTCAATGAACTAATGTCTCAAAATGAACTAGAAAATTACTGTAAAGAAGTTAACAATATTGATGTCGGTGAGTACTTAAATCCGTGGCACGCAGCGATGTCCTCAATGACATCCTTTGTAGTTGGCTCGCTAGTTCCATTATTATTAATAGCGATACTCCCAACTGAGTTTATGATTCCACTGACGGTTATTGGCGTTGCTTTAGCTTTACTTTTAACAGGGGCAGTAAGCGGGATATTAGGGCGTAATAATATTAGACATGCCATGGTAAGAAATGTTTTTGTTGGATTAGTAACAATGGCTGTAACTTATTATATTGGCGGTTTATTTGGTTAAAAACCTACCCTTTTTTTAAAAAAGAGGTATGCTTATCTAAAGGAGGTGTTGTTGATGTTTCCGGAAAGATTAAAAGCATTGCGCAGAGGTAGTGGATTAACGCTAACTCAATTAGCTGTTGGATTAAATCAGTCTCAAAAATCGAATCATAACTTGAATTCTGGCCCGCAGATTGGTAGTTGGGAGCGTGGTATTAATACACCCTCATATCTTGAAGTCAGAAAGTTGGCCGAATTCTTTCATGTTTCAATTGATTTTTTAGTTGGTCAAACTAACGATGAATTGATTGATCTTGAAGATTTATTCGCACGGACGGCAACACTTTTATACCGCGATAAAATTTTATCAGGTAGTGATCGTTATGAAGTTATTCAAATGATTCAAGGATATTTAATGGGTAAATACCAGCCATATAATCTGGAAGAAAATGATGATTTAGCGTTACCACTTGAAGATGAAAACAACTAAATAAAAGCGCTATTTTAGAATTTGTTTTTACAATTAGACGTGATATAATTTAGGTGGCTTTTCAAATCAAATGAAGTTGATGAGTGTCTTCGGAAACGATATCAACTGGGACGATTTGAGAGTCATAAATAAAACGTGTCACATAGACACAAGGAGGATTTTATTCATGGAACAAGGTACAGTAAAATGGTTTAACGCAGATAAAGGTTTTGGTTTCATTACTCGCGAAGATGGTAGTGATGTATTCGTACATTTCTCAGCTATTCAAGGTGACGGTTTTAAAACATTAGACGAAGGTCAAAAAGTAACTTTTGACGTTGAAGATAGTGACCGTGGACCACAAGCAGTAAACGTAAACAAAGACTAATTTAAAATCTAAACAACTTGCCATTTAGGTGAGTTGTTTTTTTATGCAAAAAAGTAGGCCGTCAATCCCCGATTGACGGCCTACTTTTAACTATTCACGAGTTGTATTAATTTTTGTATCGGCTGTTAAAGTATTTCCAGTTTTAGCTGGAACCAAGCCAAGTGTGGAACGTAATTTATCAGTGATACGTTGTTTTTCAGTTTCGCTGGCAATTTCAAAAGCTTCTCCATTGACCATTGTTCCTGTACCTTGTAGATAATCTGAATGTGAATGATGTGTTGCCTTACGATAATTGGTACCTAAGACGGTAAGATCATTGAATGTTAAATCAGTTTTCATTTGAGATGACATTGTATTTAAAAATTTATCGTCTAATAAATTTTGAAGTTGTGTACTTTTTAAAGCCACTGCCATAATAATCTGACGTTGGCGTTTTTGTCGACCGTAATCGCCAAGAGGATCATCATATCTCATGCGGGCATACGAAAGGGCTTGTTTACCGTTGACATGAGTTTTAACGCCTTTTTTGAAGCTGGCACCATTATAAGAAAAAGATAGTGGTGGATTAACGTCAACACCGTCAACAGCATCAACTAGTGATTCTAAACCGCCCATGTTGATTGTTGCGTAGAAATCAATGGGTACATTGAAATATTTTTCAACAGTTTTAACGGCAGTTGCAGCACCACCATAAGCATAGGCAGCGTTTATCTTACTTGGAAAATCTGATTCATGGTCTGAAACCGCAACTTCAGTATCACGCGGTAAACTGATTAAGGTCATTGATTCTGTTTTAGGGTTAAGTGTGGCAACGATTAAAGTATCCGTTCGGCCACCAGTTTTAGCACGACCCAAGGCACCATCATCAGAACCTAAAAGTAAAATCGAAATAGGATGGTCCTTTTCCAAAACCGCTGCGACATTTCTAGTTTTAGCAATTTTAGTAGAAGTATAGATTTTATCAGCTGCATTTTTAGCGTTTGAGTATTTATGGTAGGCATAAACGCCACCGCAGATAGCAGCGATTATTATAATGATTAACCAAATTAAGCGACGACGTTTCTTGTTTTGCTTTTTATTTTTTCTTTCGCGTTTTGGTAAAGGCAGGTGATTAGTTGTTTCTTGGTGTAGTAGTTGTTCTTTATGATAGTTTTCTCGACGACTTGACATTGAAATGTTCCCCTTTATTAATTAATGTTCGCCAATAAAAAAGCCAGCAATTAAAATGACTAAAACGATGACGGTAATTTTAACGTACAGATAATCTTTTTCTTTGTAGAAAGCATAAATTGAAATAACGACACGAAGAATTGGTGTTAGTATTAAGCAAAATAGCCCAAGCATCATAATTGCGTAAGGTTTAAGTGCGACAATTCCAGAAATGATAGCAGAAAATGAAGTTGGAAATGTATTACCTTGATAGCCTGTTGAACCTGTAACTAAGGATAGGATAAGACCAATAATCATAATTATCGCAGAAATGAAAACGCCAATTCTTAGTATTTGACCAATCATTAATTCAATTTTTGCCATTTCGGCTGATGTGTTATTTTTTTCATTCATCATTAGATAGATACCCCGAATCCTTTTAGAATCATCTGAATGCTGACATACAATAGTACAGGTACAAAAATGAGGCGAATTATTTTTGCGGGTAGGTATTGCATTGCACGCGAACCAATTGATGAACCAACTAAAATTCCTAGCGCTAATGGAACCGCAATATCAGGTCTAATTGAACCATTGAAAAAGTAGACGGTCGCACTTGCGGCAGCGGTGACACCCATCATTAAGTTACTTGTTGAACTTGATGGTTTCAACGGCATTTTCATTGCAGTATCCATTGCCATAACTTTGAAAATACCAGATCCGATTCCTAGTAGTCCACTAGCAACTCCAGCACCAAGCATAATCGCCATCCCACCTGGAACATTTTCGACTTGATAATCAACTTGTTTTTTTAGTTGTTTATCATAGTACGAACTATTCAGTTTAAATTTGGTAGATAAATAATCAGGTTCAGCTGATTTTAAAACTTCTTCACCTACAAAAATTTTTTTAAGCATGTTGTAGACAGAAAGTAGCAAAAAAGCACCGAATAAAATGAAGAGAAAGGATGTATTAAAGACTCCTGTTAAGAGTGCTCCACAAATCGCACCAATTGTCGTTGCGATTTCTAAAAACATGGCGACCCTCAAATTTAAAACGTCATCTTTTAGAAATGCAATTGTAGCACCAGAACTCGTTGCGATAACGGCAATGATACTAGCACCAATAGCGTATTTAATATCTAATCCCATCATTAAAGTTAAGACCGGGGTGACAATGATGCCGCCACCTAATCCTAAGATAGATCCTAGAGCACCTGCCACAAGACCAGCGGCAAGCATAAGTAGTAGCGTATTCATTATTTATTTTCAACTCTTTTCTAAATTTATAAAGATATCCTATTTTACCATAAACTTACATAAAATTGAGCATTTGCTTGATTTCTGTATGAATTCTTAAAGATTTTGGTAACTAACTTTAAACAAATTAAAAAATATGATAAATTATGTGGATAAAATAGACTGTAATTAAGAGGTTAGAGTAATGATTAATAAGAATAAACTTTATGGAGTAGTCATAATAGGCAGTGGACTATTCGCAATATTGACGTTATTAATAGTAACAAAAAATAATTTTATTCATGGTATAGATAATAATATCATTGCAGTTGTTAGGTTTCATCCTACAGCGCAACTAGACCAAGTGATGCAGATAATCAGTTGGCTAAGTAGTCCGATGATGATAGGGTTGTATTCAGTCATTTTGATGATTATTTTATATAAATTACGACGAGGTGTACTCGCTATTTGGACAGGGATGACCATAATGACTGGAGCACTGTTAATTAAGCTCATTAAAAGTAGCGTCCAGAGACCTCGACCAGTGGGGCATGGATCAATTACTGGATTCAGTTTCCCCAGTGGACATACGTTCGGGGTGGCATTATTTTGTCTAACGATAATGAGTATTATGCTGGTAGAATTTAAGTATAGTAAACAATTTTTGATTAACTGCTTATTAGCGATATGGATCATGATGATTATGATTTCAAGAGTATATCTACAAGCTCACTTTCCGACGGATACGGTAGGCGCTGTTCTTTTAACAGTCACTTGGATAGCCATTGCACGCGTTATATATCTAAAAATTCTGAATAAATTTAAAATTGAGGGCTAAAAAATGAATCAATATGAAACGAAACGGCTTGTGGTACGTCCGTTATGCTCATCAGACATAAATGACATATATGAATATGCTTGTGATGAAACGGTTGGTCAAATGGCTGGCTTTTTACCCGTGAATTCATTGGCTGAAGCTAGTTTGTTCGTTGCGACGCTACAAAAACAAAGTATATTTGCGATTGAGTGTAAAGGAAATCAAAAAGTAGTCGGTAATATCGGTTTATATGAAGTAGTTGATGAGAATCAAGAACCTAGTTTGGTAGTTAAAGAGGTTGGCTATGCACTAAATCCTATTTTTAAGAATCAAGGGATAATGACTGAAGCAGTTCAAGGACTTTTAACAATGGCTCAGGCGTTAGATTTAGAACGTGTAATTGGCGTGACAACTATTGAAAATAAAGCATCTATCAAAGTGTTAAAAAAATCCAATTTTAAATTTGTTGAAAAAAGAGCGGTTTCATCCCTTTTTCAACCTGCTGCTCTAATTAATGAAATTGTTTATGCGGTTGATTTAAAATAATCAATACCAATTGTCAACGACATATGTTATCCTTTATTCGTATATATAGAACTATTTGAAAATTAATCAACCGGGGGTAGCTGACTATGCAATTAACAAAAGGATTTGAACAAGCAGCGTGTATTATTTCTTTATTGGCAACGCAGGATAAGGGTGTGCCAATTTCATCGCAAGTAATCAACGCTCGTCTTGGTGGTTCACAAACTTATCTTCGTAAAATTATGCGTAAGTTAGTCGTTGCGGGACTTGTGAAATCTGTTTCAGGTAATAATGGCGGTTTTACGTTAGCAAGGGATGCTAAGGATATCAATTTATTAGAAATTGTGGAGGCTTCGGAAGGAAAGATTGAAACCTATCCAAACTTCGGTTTCTTTGATCGTGTATTTCGTGAATTTAAACAAGATACAGAAAAAGCAACCGTCGTCGTTAATAGTGTTTTTGCTGAAGCGGATAAACGTTGGGCTAATTATTTAGAGTCACAAACGGTTTATCAACTAATTGCAGCAACGTTTGACGAAACTGAAATTCCTTTAATTAATTGGAATGAAGAAGATATCAGTGGTCAACGTAAATTAATCATTCAAAAAATTGTCGAAAATGTAACCGGAAATCATAAATAACGAAACCATTATTAACCATAACTGGGTTAATAATGGTTTTTTATTTAGGCTTACATTTGGTAAGTTTAAACCATAGTCATTTATTTGTGAAAATGCTATCATGGATACTACTAAAACAAATTCGGAGGAAATCTAATGACAGATAATAAATATTACGGCGCAGATGCCATTGTTGATAGTTTAATAAATCATGATGTGAAATATGTATTTGGTATTCCTGGTGCAAAAATTGATCGTGTTTTTGAAAAATTGGAACATCCGACGAATTCTAAATCGCCAGAATTAATTATTACGCGCCATGAACAAAATGCAGCATTTATGGCTGCTGGGATTGGTCGTATTACAGGTAAACCGGGGGTTGTTTTAACGACTTCCGGACCTGGTGCAAGTAATTTGGCAACAGGCGTTGTGACGGCTACGGCAGAAGGTGATCCTGTTCTTGCTATTTCTGGTCAAGTGAAACGTTCAGATTTAACGAGACTAACGCATCAAAGTATGAATAACACGGCATTATTTGAACCAATCACTAAATATAGTGCAGAGGTTCAAGAACCTGAGAATATTTCAGAAGTGATTGCTAATGCTTACCAAGAAGCTGAGGCTGCAAAGCAAGGGGCAAGTTTCGTTAGTATTCCCCAAGATGTAACAGATTCAGAAGTGAAAACAAAAGTTATCCAGCCTTTAATGGCACCTAAATTAGGTCCCGCTAGCCCGGTAGAAAGTACACTTTTAGCACAAGAAATTAAAGCAGCAAAATTACCTGTTTTACTTGTGGGAATGCGGGCATCTTCACCAGAAGTAACAAAAGCTATTCGTAATTTAGTTGAAGCAACGAATCTACCTGTTGTGGAAACATTTCAAGCCGCTGGTGTGATATCGCGTGAATTAGTCGGTGATTTCTTTGGTCGTGTGGGCTTATTCAGAAATCAACCAGGGGATCAATTACTTAAAAAGAGCGATTTAGTTATTACAATTGGCTATGATCCTATTGAATATGAACCACGTAACTGGAATGCAGAAGGAACAGCTAATATTGTTGTTGTTGACGATATGCGTTCAGAGATTGATCATAATTTCCAACCAAAGAAAGAGTTAGTGGGCGACATCGCGCAAACACTTGAATTTTTATTACCCTATATGAAAGGCTATCAAATGGCATCTGAATCTCGTGAGTATTTAGATGGCTTACAAGAAAAATTACAGGCTAGGGATGAAGCGCCAGTTGTGACAAGTGACACATTAACCAGTCATCCATTAAGCATTATCCAAGAATTACAAAAACGTGTTTCAGATGAAATGACGGTAGCAGTTGATGTCGGTAGTTTCTACATTTGGATCGCGCGACATTTTAGAAGTTATGAACCACGTCATTTATTATTTAGTAATGGGATGCAAACATTAGGAGTTGCGTTACCTTGGGCAATTTCAGCGGCCTTAGTTCGACCTAATACACAAATCGTCTCAATTTCTGGAGATGGTGGATTCTTGTTTTCAGCCCAAGATTTGGAAACAGCGGTTCGTTTGAATCTGAATATTGTTCATATTATTTGGAATGATGGACACTACGATATGGTTAAATTCCAAGAAGAAATGAAATATGGTCAATCTGCCGGTGTGAATTTTGGCGCAGTGGATTTTGTGAAATATGCGGAAAGTTTTGGTGCAAAAGGCTTACGCGTTGAAAAAGCACAAGATTTAGCTAAAACATTAGATGAAGCATTTGCAACTAATGGTCCTGTTATTGTTGATATACCAGTTGATTATAAAGATAATCAAGAATTAGGACAATCAATTTTAATGGATCAATTATATTAAAATAATTTTCAAGAGAGGTCAACGACATGCAAGATATAAAAAAGGTTTATCAACATGGTACCTTAGCAACATTAATTGAAGGCTTGTACGAAGGCACATTGAGTGTTGGAGAATTATTGAAACATGGTGATTACGGAATTGGAACTGTTGGTGATTTAGATGGCGAAATGATTGTGATTGACGGAAAGGCTTTCCAGATTACTGCAAAAGGTCAAATTAATCAAGTTAGCGATGACGTTCTTGTTCCATTTGCGACAGTCCATTTTAATCAAGCAGACGCATCTATTCAATTTGAAAATGTGGCAGGAAATGTTTTAGAAGAGCAATTACTTGAATTATATCCTTACCAAAATTTATTTTTTAGTGTTCTTATTAAAGGAACATTTAGTAAAATGAGTACACGATCTGTTGCTAAACAAAGTAAACCGTATCCAGAATTAACTGCGGTAACTGCCAAACAATCGGAATTTGAAGAAGAAGATATTGATGGAACAGCTATTGGCTATTTCACACCTGAGTTATTTCAAGGAATTGGTGCAGCGGGATTCCATATTCATTTTTTATCTGATGAAAATAAAATGGGTGGACATATTTTAGATTATCATTTAAAAAATGGGGTTGTGAGTTTACAGCCATTTAGTTCGATTGAACAACACTTTCCAATCGAAAATGAAGCTTTTTTAAAAAATGAAACAGATATTGAAAAGTTGCATGATGAAATTAATATAGCTGAAAATTAGGATACAGCTTGCAAAATATCAGTGAATTGATTATAGTAAGAATTATCGAAAGAAGAGGATGCAGTTTTCATAAGTATGTTTAATGAAGCAATTAAGTGCTGAAGAAGTTAAACTGAAAGGGTGAACTGCCGAAGTGGATGCTAACTTAGATTTAGTGACTGCTGGGGTCTGATTTAATAAGTCAGAAACTGTCGTGATTATATAGTAATCACGGGGCGCTTATAACGATTTGACTGAGTCTATTAATCTGAGTCTTTTTGTATAACGCGTAATAGTGTTGTACAAAAGGTCTCTTTTTCTTTTCTCAATTTTAAAAATCACGAGTGCTCCTCTATATATAGGGGGGATTTCATATGGCAGAACAAGAAGGTATGCACCGAGAGTTAAAAACAAGACACTTATCAATGATTGCCTTGGGTGGAAGTATTGGAACAGGCTTATTCGTTGCGAGTGGGTCAGCAATTTCGAAGGCAGGGCCAGGTGGTGCGTTACTAGCTTACATTGGCATTGGAATTATGGTTTACTTTTTAATGACTAGTTTAGGTGAAATGGCAACGTATTTACCAGTTTCAGGGTCGTTTGCGGTTTATTCAACGCGATTTGTTGATCCTGCGATGGGTTTTGCAATGGGTTGGAATTACTGGTTTAACTGGGCAATTACATTGGCTGTTGATATTAGTACAGCTGCCTTGGTTATGCAATTTTGGTTGCCAGATGTACCAGGATGGATTTTTAGTACAATCTCGTTAGTTATTATTTTTTCAATTAATGCGTTGTCAGTTAAATCATTTGGTGAAACAGAATATTGGTTATCAATTATTAAAGTGGTGACTGTCATTGTCTTCTTAATCGTTGGTGTATTGACTATATTTGGTATTCTAGGTGGCCATGCAACGGGACTTGAAAACTTTACAATGAAGAAAGCTCCATTTGTTGGTGGTGTTCCAATGATTCTAAGTGTATTCGTCGTCGCTGGTTTCTCTTTCCAAGGAACTGAATTAATCGGTATTACGGCGGGAGAATCAGAAACGCCTGAAAAGAGTATTCCAAAAGCAATTAAACAAGTGTTTTGGCGGATTCTACTATTCTATATTTTCGCTATTTTTATCATTGCAGCAATTATTCCGTATACAAGTCCAGATTTACTCGGCTCAAGCGCATCAGATATTTCAATTAGTCCATTTACATTGGTCTTTCAAAGAGCTGGGTTAGCCTCTGCAGCAAGTGTTATGAATGCAGTTATCTTAACATCTGTACTTTCAGCTGCAAATTCAGGAATGTATGCATCAACTCGAATGCTTCATTCACTTGCGGAACAGGGTTACGCTCCTAAAAAGTTTAAACAAACGAATAGTCGTGGTATTCCAATGGCAGCACTAGTGGGAACAACATTTATCGGATTACTCACATTTTTAGCAAGTGTTTTTGGAGCAAAAGTGTATGTCTTTTTACTGAGTGCTAGTGGGTTAACTGGATTCATCGCTTGGCTAGGAATTGCAATCTCACATTACAGATTTAGAAAAGCGTTCAAAGCGCAAGGACATGAAGTGTCAGAATTAAAGTACTCTGCAAAATGGTTCCCAGTGGGCCCTATTTTAGCGCTTGTTCTTTGTATTTTAGTTATTCTTGGACAAGATATTCAATCATTTAAAAATTTTGATTGGGAAGCAATCTCGGTTAGTTATATGAGCATTCCGTTATTTGTTATCTTGTACACATATTATAAAATACGCTATAAAACAAAATTAATTCCATTAAAAGATGTAGATTTATCAAAGAAATGAGGCACATTTTGACTAGAAGAAAATGGATGATGATGGTAGTAATGATGTGTGCACTATTAATAGGTGCATGCGGTAAGAAAGCGAATACGACACCTAGCCATAAAACGGTAAAAGTCACACAAAAAAGTGAGCTACCTAAAGGTGTAAAGGCAAATGATTGGAATTTAATATTAGTTAATTCAGAGCATAAACTCAAGCAAGAACTGGATTTTAAACAGAAAATAGATGGAAATGTTATTGTAAATTCAAAAATTGAGAGTGCTTTGAATGATTTTGTATCAGCAGCAAATAAGGCCGGGTATAAGGCGTCACTGGTATCTGGTTATCGATCAATTAGCTACCAAAAAGAGGTCTATGCAGACTCAATTAAAAGCTATGAAAATTCGGGAAAGTCAGTTGCTCAGGCTAAACAATTAACAAAAGAGTATGTGGCAGAACCAGGATCAAGCGAACATCACACCGGACTAGCAGTCGATATGATGTCATCAAATTGGTATGCCAAACATAATGATTTAGATAATAGTAGTGAAACAGATAAGGGTCAAAAATGGTTAATCAACCATGCGGTAAATTATGGATTTATATTGAGATTCCCGAAAGATAAAGAAAAATCGACTAAAATTGATTATGAAACATGGCATTTCCGCTATGTTGGTAAAAGTAACGCGAAATATATAGTTAAGCATCATCTTTCGTTAGAAGAGTATATCGATTTGCTTAATAAAGCGGGTAAGAATTAAACTTGCAATTTAATAAAACAACGCTTATTATTAAAGTAATAAATAAACACGGAAAACGTTATAAGTAGGCATTTAAGAGACGTAATGGTGGTGGAAATTACGAAGCTGAAAATCCGGCGTGAATAAGTGGGTGGGTAATGCCACACGGGAGACCGTTATCTATTTGAGTGTGACAAATGATTATTTGTCGAACTTGGGTGGTACCGCGAAAATGAGCCTTTCGTCCCAATTAGTGGATGAGTGGGCTTTTTTTATACAAAAAAAGGAGGAACAGAATATGTTAGATATTAAAATGATTCGTCAAAATGTCGATGAAGTTAAGGAACAATTGGGTAATCGTGGGGTAAAACCAGAGATTATTGATGAAATGGTTGAAAAGGATCGTAAACGTAGGGATATTATTGTTCAAACCGAAACTTTAAAAAAGAAAAGAAACGATGTATCGCAAGCTATTGCACAATTAAAACGAAATAAAGAAAATGCAGATGCTCAAATCGAAGAAATGAAAAAAGTCGGAGATGAAATTAAAGCATTTGATGAAGAATTAAAGGTTTTAGATGCAGACGTAACAGATATGGCATCGCGACTACCAAATATGCCAAATAAAACGATTCCAGTAGGTCCTGATGAAGATTCAAACATTGAATTAAGAAAAGTAGGTACACCAAGAACTTTTGATTTTGAGCCGAAAGCACATTGGGAAATCGGTGAAAATTTAGATATTTTAGATTTTGAACGTGGCGCTAAAGTGTCGGGCAGTCGATTCCTATACTATAAAGGATGGGGAGCTCGTTTAGAACGTGCTTTATACAATTTTATGCTTGATCAACATGCAATTGATGGTTATACAGAGATTATTCCTCCATATATTGTTAATGATGAGTCAATGTACGGAACTGGTCAATTTCCGAAGTTTAAGGAAGACGTTTTTCAAATCGCAAATGAAAATTTAACGTTAATTCCAACAGCAGAAGTACCATTAACTAATTACTACAGGGATGAAGTTATTCCGGAAGAAAAATTACCAGTATATTTCACAGCTCTCTCACCCTCATTCAGATCTGAAGCAGGAAGCGCTGGAAGAGATACACGTGGATTGATTAGATTGCATCAATTTAATAAAGTTGAAATGGTGAAATATACTAAACCAGAAGATTCATATGCAGAACTAGAAAAAATGACAAGTGATGCAGGCAGAATTATGGAAAAACTTGGGTTACCATATCATGTGATAACATTGTCAACGGGAGATATGGGATTCTCAGCAGCAATGACACATGATTTAGAGGTTTGGTTACCTGCACAAAATATGTATCGTGAAATTTCAAGTTGTTCTAATACTGAAGCATTTCAGGCTCGTAGGGCTCATATCCAATATAGGGATGATGATGGAAAATTACAGTTTGTACACACGTTGAATGGTTCAGGATTGGCAGTTGGTCGTACGCTAGCAGCAGTTCTTGAAAATTATCAGAATGAAGACGGGTCGGTAACTATTCCGGAAGTTCTTCAACCATACATGGGTGGATTAGACATTATTAAATAGCTTTTATCAAAAAAGCGACTTAAACTTATCAATTCGATGAGGTTAAGTCGCTTTTTTGATAAAGTAATAATTAATAAATCAAATTTATCTGTAATGAAGTATTGACAGGGTGTATACCAGATGGTATATTAATAAAGCTGATTGATACGGCAAGAAGAAATGAATATTTATTCAAAAAAATTCTTGACAAATCATGACGTGGTTGATATGATATAAAAGTTGTCAAAAGCAACCAAGTAGATCTTTGAAAACTGAACAAATTTTCGACAAATCAAATGT